>JAJTEY010000066.1 GCA_021299855.1 Bacteroidota bacterium
GAAAGAAATTGGTCCCGCTGCAAAAGAAATTAATGAGAAATTGTGGGAACGCTTCAAAGCCGCATCCGATAAAGTACACGATCGTAAGAAGGTGTTGCTGGAAGATGCAAAAGTGAAGCAGTTGGAAAACCTGGAGTTGAAGAAAGGATTGTGCGTAAAGATGGAGGAGGAAGCAACCCACGATTATCAATCGCATAAAGATTGGCAGGCTGCAACAGAGCGTGCGGATGCAATTTTTGAAGAGTGGAAAAAAATCGGATTTGTTCCGAAAGAAGATGAAGATCAAACCTGGAAGCGTTTCCGTGATGCACGATTGCACTTATTTAAAAAGCGCGAAACGTATTATGGCAAACAACGTGAAGTATTTGATGCGAATCTGAAGTTGAAAATTGAATTGTGTGAAAAGGCAGAGGTGTTAACAACCAGCACAGATTGGAAGAATACTGCTAATCAGTTGAAGAAACTACAGGACGATTGGAAGAAAGTAGGCCCTGTTCCTCGCAAACAGTCGGATAAAGTTTGGAATCGTTTTAAGAAGGCTGCAGATGCGTTTTTTGAAAACCGATCCAAACATTTTGCTGAAAAAGATGCTGAGTTCGCGGCCAATGCTGCTGTTCGCGAAGGCATTATTGCAGAAGCAGGTGCAGCATCTTTGCCGGATGATTTAGCTGAAGCACGAAAAGTAATTGCCGCATTACAAGAAAAATGGTCGCAAGCGCCGATGTCGCCACGTAACGAGCGCGAGCGTCTGGATACTGCGTGGAAAGCGGCAATGGATGGCTTGTTCGATAAGTTGCGTGAAAAAGGCGGTGATGAAAAAACCATGCAGCGTATTCGCGTGGAGCAGTTGTCACAAACAGACAAAGGGCGTGATCAATTGCGTCGTGAACGTGGTGCGATTCAGGAGAAGATTAAAAAATTGGAATCAGAAATTAATACGTTGGAAACCAATTTAGGATTCTTTGGAAAGTCGAAGGGCGCACAATCTATGGTTGCTGAATACCAGCAGAAAGTGGACAAGGCGAAAGAAGAGGTAGCGGCTTTACGCGCGCAGCTGAAATCGATTCCGAGAGATTGATGATTTGTTTTTAAATGCAAAACGCCCGATAACATCGGGCGTTTTTTTATTCCTCTTCATCCTCATCCGGAACGGGCAATTCATTCGGAAAATCCTTTTCCAGAATGTACACGCCGTTAACAGGATTGATCATTTCTTTTTTGCCTTTCAGGAATAAGAAAAAATGAACATCGCCCGCTTTGTTGACATTTTTTTTAGTGTCTTTAATCAACTTACGGGATGCAGCAAATTGAGTTACTGTTCCATCGTCATGTACGCAGTTGATCACAGTCATGCCGGGAATCGCATACACAAAGGGTGTTTCACCACGATATCCTCGCAATTCATAGGTGGTGTTATTTTCGATTTTGAATTCGCGAACAGGAATAGTTACTTCAAACTGATCTTCCCAATTGTACAAGATATTGTCATCGGATTCTTTTCCCTCATATATTCGATCGGCCAATTCCTGATCGAAATCCGGATTGACTTCTTTAACGGTTATAGTAACTTTCATATCTGTTATACTATTAATTGAATTATTTTTTTCGGTGATTAATCGTCTTATCCTGAAAGCCACCAAATAATACTTGTCGAACACCTTCACCCGCTAAAAAGTCATGTGGGAAGCCTATATCAAATGCACTCACCTGGTTCAGACGTTGCATTTGTTCGTCAGTCAAAGTTGTATTGACACAAGCGATAGACTCTGCGATTTGTTCAGCAGATCGCGCCCCAATCACAGGAAATATTTGCGGGTGTTTTTGCATCACCCATTGTAACGCTACCTGTGCCGGTGCACAGTTGTTTTCTTCAGCTATTTTAACAACTTCCTGAGCTATGGCAACACTCTTATCATTCAAACGTTTACTTCCTTCTTTCAAGCGTTTCGGACTTCCATCCCGGTTCAAATATTTTCCGGTTAATGCACCACCGGCCAATGGAGCCCACGCAGTTACCGCTATATCGGAGTGATTCGCCATGGGAATTAAATCACGTTCTGCGTCGCGTGTAATTAAACTGTATTCCACTTGAATTCCTGCGAATGCGCTCCATCCACGCAATTCAGCCAATGTTTGCATTCTTGAAATTAACCACGCCGGTGTGTCAGAAATAGCAATGTACATGACTTTTCCGCTACGCACCAAATCATCCAGGCCGCGCATCACTTCGTATTCAGAAGTTGTGAAATCCCAAGCGTGCAGGTATAAAATATCGATACAGTCCGTCTGTAAACGTTGCAAACTTCCTTCCACACTTTGTATCATATTTTTACGATGATTACCGCCATCGTTTAATCTTCCGGGTTTTGTGAACAACGAATATTTTGTTGCTAGTACGAGTTCGTCGCGCCGTCCGCTATCTTTTATGAATTCACCCAAAAACAATTCGCTAGTGCCTTCTGTATAACGATTGGCAGTATCAATAAAATTTCCTCCCGCGTCTAAAAAGGTTTCAAAAATTTTACGACTCTCCTCTTTATTAGCTCCATAGCCCCATTCTTCACCCATAGTCATTGTTCCAAGGCACAACTCAGAAACTCTACATCCGGAATTACCAAATAATTTGTACTGCATAATCATGTTGTTAAGTTGAAGTAAAGGTACATGATACATTGATGATTGCTGCGCATCATTATTATTCACATCAACAATCTAATGAACTGTTTGTACCTTTATCGCATGCAAGAGTTTTTCTTCACCGTTTTAACCATATGGGTGATCTGGCGTTTATTCAATGCTTTTTCTGAAAGCGGACGAACAGAGCGGAAAACCGTGTTTTATAAGAACGAACAACACCATCACCATTATCATCAGGATAAAAGAGAAGGTGAAGTGAAAGTGGAAGTAAAGTCCGAACCGGCGCGCAAGACGAAAGGTGATGCGGATAGTGAATATGTGGACTATGAGGAGATCAAATAAAATTATCCGCTCAACCAATTATCCGTTCATTTCCTCCATTTGCTAAATGCTTCCGCCACTTATTCAAAGTGTGTTGTGGGCAGGGTTTTCATCGTATAGTTTTACAGAACAATTCTGGTTAAGGTGTTTGGCTGTACGACGGCGCCCTCCGATTGTTAAGATCAAGGTTTCCCTGCCGTACCTACAGTTGAAATTGAAACCGCCTCACTTTCCCAAAGTAAGAGGTGGTTTCGCATTTATATCCGGTTCTTGATCCGTTAAATAAGCCAAAAAACGCTGCCGTCGCGAGTATTTTGATAAATTTGCGGGATAACCGAACGACTGTTTTCACCATTACATCTATGACTAATAAGAAGAGTCTGATTGCCATTGGCGCTAGTATTTTAATCATGCTCGCCCTCACCGCTGTATTTTTCAAACCGATTGTTCTTGGCAACAAAGAAATCGTTCAGGGTGATATCGAGAAACACAAGGGCATGTCCAAAGAAATAGTGGACTACCGTGCCAAGTATGGTGAAGAACCGTTGTGGACGAATTCCATGTTCGGTGGAATGCCTGCGTATCAAATTTCAACCTTGTATCCGTCCAATTGGGTGGCGAAACTTCAAGTTGGTTTCATGAAGATTATGCCTCACCCGGCAACCATTATTTTCCTGTGCTTAATCGGTTTTTACTTTTTGCTGGTCAGCATGAAAGTTGATCACTGGCTCGCCCTGGCTGGAGCGGCGGTATTTGCATTTTCGTCGTATTTCATAATCATTATTCAGGCAGGGCATAATTCAAAAGGTTATGCCATAGCGTATATGGCTCCCGTGCTGATGGGAGTTTTATTGACATTCCGAGGGAAAATGCTATTGGGTGCTGCATTAACGGCATTGGCATTAGCGTTGGAAGTGCAGGCGAATCACTTGCAGATTACGTATTATCTCGCCATCATGTTGGTATTTATTGGTTTGGGTGAAGCCGTGCGTTTGTTTCGTGAGAAAAAGACGAAAGAGTTGATGCAAAGTTCTGGTTTGTTAGTGGCAGCAGTAATCCTTGCGATTCTTCCGAACATCACCAACTTGTGGTTAACCAACGAATACGGGAAAGCATCAACACGCGGTAAAAGTGAGTTGACGCTTGATGCAGGTTCTAAAACCAAAACAGCAGGACTCGATTTTGAGTACGCAACACAATGGAGTTACGGTAAGGCTGAAACCATGACATTGATGATTCCCGACTTTCAGGGAGGAGCATCTGAAGCAATTGGTGAATACGATCCGGGCGCGGTGAAATCGATTGATGATCGCCAGATGCAGGAAGCTGTTGCTAATAGTGCCGCCGCTTATTTCGGAACACAGCCTTTTACAACAGGGCCTGTGTATGTTGGAGCCATAGTTTGTTTCCTCTTTGTGTTGGGCATATTGTTCATTCGTGATTCGCTGAAATGGTGGGTGCTGGCCGCAACTGTGCTAACGATTATGTTATCGTGGGGAAGCAACTTTGAAGGTTTGTCGAAGTTCTTCTTCGATGTTGTGCCGGGTTATAGCAAGTTCCGTGCAGTATCTATGATTTTGGTCGTTGCAGAATTGTTGTTGCCGTTTCTCGCGATTCTTGCAGTTAAGGAGGTCATCGAACGTCGTGATGAATTGAAAGCGGAGATCAAGAAGTTGTACATCGCGTTTGGAGTAACCGGCGGATTGGCGTTGTTGATTGCAATTATGCCGTCTGTTTTTGTTACTACTGTTTCAGACGAAGAATCACAGCGTATCTCGGAAGCAGTGATAGCACAGGGTGCAGATCAAATGACGGCCATGAACTTCGTGAGTTATATTGGTGAAGCACGTGAAAACCTGGTAACGTCGGATGCGTGGCGCAGTTTCTTCTTCATTTTTTTAGGTGCAGGTTTGATATACGCTTTCATCAGCTTTAATTTTTCTAAATATGTCGTAATAGGTGGTTTGTTTGTATTGATGACGGTTGACGTGTGGTCGGTAAGTATGCGCTACATGGACGAAAAGAAACACTATCGTGCGAAGTCGAAGGGCAAAACTGAAATTCCAATGACTAATGCCGATAAGCAGATTTTAGAAGATAAAGATCCAAGTTATCGTGTATTGAATTTGGGTAATCCATGGAACGATGCGAACACTTCGTATTACCACAAATCAGTTGGTGGTTATCACGGCGCGAAATTGAAGCGCATTCAGGAAGTTTATGAGCAGCGCATGGAAGCTGAAATTAAATCGGTTACAGGCGCGCTGCAGAAGGGTGCTAACGATTCTATTATTCGTGCTGTTCTGGCGAATCAGAACGTGTTGAATATGTTGAATACGCGGTACATGATTTACAATCCGGATGGAGGAGTTTTGACCAATCGTTATGCTGCAGGAAATGCGTGGTTTGTAAATGAATTAAAGTGGGTGAAGAATGCCGATGAAGAAATGAAAGAATTGAATTCGTTTCATCCGAAGCGAACTGCTTTGGTGGATGAACGATTCAAAGAGCAATTGGGTGGTGTGCAACCACAAGCCGATTCGGTTTCCACGATTCAGTTAAAATCCTACGAACCGAACAAATTGGTTTATGAAGCCAATGCTTCAAAAGATCAATTGGCGGTATTCTCTGAGATTTATTACGAGAAAGGCTGGAATGCTTATTTGGATGGAAAATTAACTCCACATGTTAGAGCGGATTACATTTTACGTGCTATGAAAGTACCTGCAGGTAAACACACCATCGAATTCAAATTCGAGCCGGAAGGTTACAAAAAAGGCGAGAGCATTGCACTAATGGGCAGTATCGCATTATTTGCATTCGTTTTGGGTGCAGCATTCTGGACCCGGAAAAAAGGAAAACAAAACCAAGCAAGTGCATAACTATGAGCACAGAAAATAAAGACGTTGCCAAATACTACGATGAGTTTAAAACACATCAAAAAAATCTTGGAATCAATCTTCGCCACAGAACCATTTTCAAAAATGTTTTAAATGCCGGATTGCAACCGAACTCTACTGTTCTTGAAATTGGTTGTGGTATTGGTACTGTAAGTCATTTGATGTTGAAGCATCTTGCTCACGGTCGATTTGTGGGTGTAGACATTAGCCCTGAAAGTATTGCGCATGCGAAGCAGTTTAACAACAGCTACAAGAATGCGGAGTTTATTGTTTCGGATATGAGCGATTTCAAACATGATTTGAAGTTTGATTTTGTTGTTTTTCCCGATGTGTTGGAACATATTCCTGTTGAGCAACACAGTGCACTTTTTAAAACCATTGCTGCGCATTCACATGAAAATACAGTTGTGGTAATTAATATTCCGGAACCTTATACCTTGGATTGGACGCGACGCAATCACCCGGAACGCTTACAGATAATTGATCAGTCATTATCCATGCGCGATTTGTGTAACAATGTATATCCGCATGGATTTTACATGTATTCCGTTACGCCATATGGTTTGCAGTATGAGCATGAAGAATACCTGGCAATCGTATTGAAACGCGATAAACCTCGTGTTAGTGTTACACGTCGTTCGAAACTGGCACAAGGCATTGAAAACTGGATTTCAAAATTCTGAGGTTGAACCAAGGCCGCATCTTATACTGGGATTTAGGTAAGTCTACCTTCGTTAAGAAGGATCTGGAAATCTTGCGGAAGTCATTTACGGTTACCGATTATACGTTTATCGCGAATGTGAAATGGCGCTTGCCGTTTGAATTTTTACGACAGTTATTCATTGGAATATTTACAGCAGGTTCGTACGATATTGTTGTATGCCAATTCGCCAGTTATCATAGTTTGGTTCCCTTTTTAGTTGCGAAAGTATTGGGTAAGAAACGCGTTATCGTTGCGGGAGGCACTGATTGTGTCGCATTTCCTTCCATAGACTACGGGAATTTTCAACGCCCTTATTTAAAATATTTCACGCGTAAAAGTTTTGAATGGGCTACACTGATATTGCCTGTTGATCAAACGTTAATCGATTATGAGTACACTTATACCGAGGATGATTATCCGCGTCAAGGCTATCGCAATTTTGTAAAACATATTTCTGCTCGCGAACAGGTAATTTATAACGGGTATGATGCGCAGTTTTGGAAGCCGGGCGAGGTGAGTAGAAAACAACATTCGGTTATCACGGTTGGTGCGAATCTGGGGTCACGTTTTGCTTTTCGTTTAAAAGGAATTGATTTATTGCTGAAGGCTGCGCGTCGTTTACCCGATTGGAGTTTTACTATTGTTGCAGTATTACGCCCAGTTGTCAATGTCCGAAGGATTTCCCAATGCATTGGCGGAAGCTATATTGTGTGGATGTATACCTGTAGTAAGTGCAGTTGGTGCAATGCCCATGATGGTCGGTGATGACCGTTTTATTTTACGTAAAAAAGATTCGGACGCATTGGTGACATTATTGAAGAATCTTGATGCCATTGACAGCACCGGTGATTTGCGTCTAAGAATGGAGAAAGAATTTACTTTTGAGCGAAGAAGCATCGAGTTAACGGACGCCATACGCGAGCAATTGAATTAATATGATTTCAGGCAAGTTTATAAAATCATCCATGCTGTTTACTATTGGCGGTGTTATGCCGCTGGCAGGAGGATTTGTGTTGTTGCCTTTTTATACCAACTTGCTGACGATAGAGCAGTACGGTTTGCTCGCATTGTACATTAGTATTTCTTTGGTGGTGCAGATCATCGTGAGCTACGCGCTGGATACTTATATAGGTGTGCAGTATGTGAAAATACGGGATCAAGGTGGAGACACTAGTAAGTTTGTGAGTTCTATTTTTACTTTACTACTCACAATTGGTGTATCGTTTATTGGTATTACGTGGTTGGCAGGAGATTTTATTTTCGATAAAATTTTCAGTGAAGAATCCGGATTGAATTTTATGCCATACGGATTGATGTCTGTCGCAACCGGTGTTTGCAATAGTTTTTTCAAATCCGCAACCGGACTTTTAATTTACCGACAAGAACCGGTAAAATATTTTCTTTTCAACCTTTTCAATTTTGTAATCACGATCAGCATTTCCTTATACGGTTTGTTTTCTAATCCATATTCGCTGGACGGACCAATGTATGGGCGAATTTTACCGGGCATTGGAATTTTCTTGTTGAGTTTGGTGTTTTTGATACGTCAATTCAAGTTTCGATTGGTGTGGAACGTTCCCAAAGAGTTGCACGTGTTTTGTTTGCCTTATGTCGGTTATTTGATCATGACCTGGATCGTAGGGAATATCGATCGATTCATCATCAGCGACGCAATCGATTTACAAACGGTTGGTGTATTTGATTTTGCATTAAAATGTGCACTCATTATTGAGTTTGTACAAAACGGAGTAACAGCGGCATTTTATCCCGAAGTGTTTAAAATTTGGAGAGCCGATGGTCAAAACAGAACGACACCCGAAAGCAATCGTTATTTCAATGTTCTCACTTCGCTCAGCATATTAATGACAGCAGGATTGTTCGTTGTTATGCCGTTAGCATTGCCCTTAATTGTTAAGAAGCAAGAGTTCTTCGCATCATTTGCATTTCTGGGCGTTGTTGCTGCATCATTAATTACAAGAGGCTTGTATCATTATTACATGTCTGTTGTGTTGTATTTACAGAAAACGAAAGTATTGCCGCTTGTTTTCGGTATTTCTGCGGTAATTCAAATTGTGGGAACATGGTTTGCAGCAAATCATTTCGGATTAACCGGCGTGGTGGTCATGCATGTAGTAATAAAGTTGGTACAAATTGTAATTTGGTGGTGGATGGTTCGCAATTATTTTAAGTTTAATATGAACTCGGTGAAGCTGATTTTACTACCGCTATTGTTCATTGGTTTGTATATGGGCTTATGGTTGAGCCATCCTGCAGAATACGTGTTGTGGGAAGCGGTAATGTTATTAATGGTATCCGGAATTGTAATTGGATTTATTTTCAGAAAGGAATTAATAGCTGTTTGGTCACGATGGACAACAAAAGCATAAAACGTGTTTTAGTTATTACGTACTACTGGCCTCCCGCGGGCGGTGCAGGAGTTCAGCGATGGCTGAAGTTTGTGAAATACTTTCGTGAGTGTGGTATTGAACCGGTGGTATACACTCCGACAAATCCGGAACTCCCAGCTGTCGATCATTCTTTGTTGAAGGATATTCCTGTAGGAACAGAAGTGATAGGCACGGAAATTTGGGAACCCTATTCTTTTTACAAAAAGTTTACGGGTAGAAAGAAAGACGATGGCATAGGAGCAGGGTTTATTTCGGAAAATAAAAAGCCATCAGCGAAAGAAAAATTAGCAGTTTGGTTACGCGGCAATTTGTTTATACCGGATGCACGCAGATTTTGGATTCGCCCATCCATCAACTATCTCACCGATTACCTGAAAAAGAATCCGGTTGAGGCAATTATATCAACCGGGCCTCCGCACAGTATGCATCTAATTGCTCGCGGAATTAAAAAACGTTTTCCGAAAATCAAATGGATGGCAGATTTTCGCGATCCATGGACGAATATAGATTTCTACGAAGATCTGATGGTATCTAAGTCGGCCGATCGTAAACACCGTAAGTTGGAAGTTGCTGTGTTAACCGAAGCGGATATAGTGGTAAGTGTGGGCGCAACGATGAATGAAGAATTCAAGGAAATTTGGTCTTCCTTACACCAAAGCCAACAAGTGCCGGATAAGTTTAAAGTAGTAACTAACGGGTACGATGATGCGGATGTAAGCACTGTGCAGGTTGCTTTAGATAGAAAGTTCAGCATTGCTCATATCGGTACATTAAATAGAAGTCGTAATCCTGAAGTGTTATGGAAAGTGTTGGGCGATTTGGTGAAAACGCAACCGGATTTCGCACGCCAACTGGAAATAAAATTGGTAGGTAAAGTGGATGTTCTGGTTCGTGAGAGTATCGAACATTATGGTTTGACGCACTATGTCAATAAAATCGATTACTTACCTCACGATGAAGTAATGCGTGTACAGCGTGCATCGCACGTGTTACTCTTATTGGTGAATAGAACCAAGAATGCAAAAGGAATTTTAACAGGTAAATTTTTCGAATATATGGCTGCGGGACGACCTGTTCTGGCAATTGGACCGGCGGATGGTGATTTAGCCGTTATTATGAACGATACGAAGTGTGGACTAATCAGTGATTTTGATGATGTGGGCAATTTGAGAAGTAACATTATACAATTATTCAGTAATTCCGGCGATGCTTCTGCAACAGCAAACATCTCGGAATATTCGCGTCGTAACTTGACAAAAAAAATAGCAGCCTTGTTGTTTAAGTAACAAGGCTGCCAACACAATCTTCAGTATTTCTTAGAACGCTCTGCTGATACCCACGATCCAGCGCATTGCAATGTAATCCGGTGATGCGAATGGTGTACGATTCAAGAACAACGGCGCATCAAAACGTAATGTTAATGGTTGAACCATTTGCAAGGGAGGGAATCGTTTGATGGTTAATGCACATCCGATACCTGCATCTGCACGAAGTTCTGCAAATGCCAATGATTCCCCCGGTACGCTAAAATTAATAGCACCGATATCACCGAATACATAAGTTGCAATTCCGATCACGCTGTTAACACGCGGCATTGAACGTCCGATAAAGCGGAACAATTCCTGGAATTCGACTTCGGTATTCACTGCAACGCCTGAAGTTCCACGATAAGTGCGTCGTACATCTCCGTACCAATCGTAATGTGGCATCAGGTAACCGGAATAACCGCGCAAATTCAATCCACCACCTGCGTGGAAATGATTGATGTCATTGCCGTATCCGCCCCATTCACCGGGTATTACACCTACAGAACGCGCGTATTTGCTGTCCATGAGTTGTTCAGGATTTGCTCCCGCCGCATACAGCATGGATTCCTTCGCCCAATTGCTGCCCGTTCCGATTTGTGCATACGTACGCGTGTTGATGTTGATACGACCAAGATCATTCTTATTTACAACGTTTAACGAGGCGTAATGATAGTCGTAATCGCTGCCGATAGCTGATGAACGCACCTGCAACTGAATTACACCGTTACCACGCTTGTATTGATACGGATGTTCGTAGCCGACCGTAATGCTGTTGTTAAATTTGCCGGGTTCCCATTCTTCAGGATTGATCAAATAGGTGAGATCTGTTGAATCCTGACGATGCAATAATTTGAAGTGAATATAGTAGCGATTTTTTTC
>JAJTEY010000067.1 GCA_021299855.1 Bacteroidota bacterium
TATGGATTTAACCTGTTGCGACGCATTCCTGTCGGTAACAAGGATGGGAATTTGAAAGGAGAGGGCTACGAGGTTCGTGTCTACACCAAACATGCAATTGATGCGGATACTGTGCTGGTGAATCAGGTGGAATACAAAAATCAATGGTTAGACACTAAAGTCGGATCGTTTGTAATCATGCCGAAAATTCCATTTACATGGTTAGGCAATGACATGCATCACGAATATTGGATAGATGTTGAAGTTACTGCGGAGGCATCTCCGGACGCGCAAATCAAAGAACTCAATTATGTGTTGGCTTCGCAAAATAATCGCCACTACAATTCCATGATAATTCCGGTAAGTGCGGAACAGGCGCGTGTTACCCAGTATGGAAGAATTTATTTACCAACGCCGGCAATGGAGCAATATCCGCTCGTCAACAACTTATGGATTCAAGGTACAGGTAAAGTTTTTTTTCCTTCAGTTAAGTTGAGGTTGATGAAGCGCATGGTAACTATTCTGTGATGCTTCATACGTAAGAGAGAACAGTACGTCAAACTTGTATTACGTTGTAAATTTTGGAAAGAACAATGATGCGTATTCGCCAATGGACACTTTCGCAATGGGCAGAAGCTTTTGCGGTAGTGGCGATGAGTACTGCGTTGTGGTTATGGGTAATCAAGAAGGCGGCCGTTGCATCCATTACCTACGATGAAGCGTATTCGTTTTTCGAATATGTTTCTTATCCTGAATTTTTACGCAGTGATTTTAATTTCATGTCAGCGAATAATCATTTGCTGAATACATGGTTAACACGAATAACATATGCATTATGGGGCAATGAAGAGTGGGCCTTACGCTTACCGAACGTTCTTGCCTTCGGTTTATTTCTATATGCATCCGTTAGAATTGCTTATCGGTTGGTGACAACTCGATTACTTCCGCTTTTTGTTGTGCTTTTGTTGTGTGGAAATCCTTACGTGCTCGATTTTTTCAGTTTGTCACGCGGATATGGATTGTCGTTAGCTTTCATGACATACGCCTTGTGGCAATTTGTTGACGATAAATATTGGATAGCAACGCTTGCAATGATGTTGGCAGTACTTTCCAACTTTATTGTATTGCATGTATTTCCCGTATTCGTGTTAGTTGTGGTGTGGAAATTATGGAAGAATAAAAAAGCGCACGCGATTATTTTAATTACACTCTCCTGCATGTCCCTTGCTTTGTTATGGCCTTACATCAACCAGCTGAAACAACACGGCGCATTTATTTTTGGAGCGAATGATGCTGCATGGTGGAGTTCCCTCGTTTCGCTGGGCACACGCCTGGGAGGAATACATTCGAATGCAGGTATTGTATTTCTATTGCTTGTTCTTTTGATCACTATTATTGGCGTTGTGTACTTCGTGCAACGACGTGATATAGCAAGCACTGGAGTAGCAGCGGTATTGGCGGGAGCGGTGTTAAGTCCTATTGCTCAGCATATTATTTTGGACTCACCTTTCCCTCTCGATCGAACAGCGCTTTTTTATTGGCCGCTTTTGGTTGTTGCGTTATGTTACAGTGTTCGTGTACATGTCGCTTGGCGAGGTGTAGTTCTTGCTTTGGGGTTGGTGCAGATTTTTTTCTTCGCAAGTAATGCTTCGATGCATGAATATGCCGAATGGAAACAAGAAGCCGGAGTGAAAGATGCTGCTCGCTGGATGAGTTTACACAGCTCGGAATGGGATGAGCCTACAGGCACTGTGTTTGCTGTAAATCTGGAAACGGAACTAGCGTGGAATTACTATCGGATGCGTTACGGGCTGCATCGTTTGGGTGAGGTGTACAGAACAAATGCAATTGTCGCGGACTTGAGCTATTCAAGCAGTATCACTAAAGTAGCATTACATACGTTGTATGCTGATCAGAACGGATATCTGAGTAAACGAAAAGTGGCGCGCGAAGAAACACGTGTGATTTGGAATGGATACGAACATCTTAAAAATGTTGCGGGAGCAGGAGTCGGTTACAGAAGTGAAGTAGGGGTGTATGCAGGAGCAGATCGCAAATACAGTATGCGGGAAGAATTTACATTTTCTGCAGATAGCGTGACACAGTTAACGTTACGAGCGTTTTTTAAATCGGAAATACGGAATACGGGAGGCTTGTTTGTTGTAGCATTAACGGATTCTTTCGGCCTCGTCGATTGGCAGGCGACACATATTAATGCCTTGCAAACACACCGGTCTGAGATAGAGTGGACGGAAATGCAATGGGCGAAAGCAATTCCGGGAAATGCAAAAGGAACCGTAACTGCTGCGGTGTATCTCCTCAATACGGGCCGGGATAGGGTATATATGGATGAACTCAGTATTCGTCTTCTGCGAGAACGGCGGTAAATGACTATCTTGCACCGTTTTTCAAAAGTACCGTGAAGCTCTCCATCGTCATACCTGCATACAACGAAGCCCGCACCATTCATTTAATTTTGAATAAGGTGTTGGACGTTCAGCTTTTGCAACAAACGCAAAAGGAAATCATCATCGTGAATGATTGTTCCAAAGATGATACGCAAGCTGTTATTGAAAAGTATATTGCGGAACATCCGGGTCATGATATTCGCTTGTTCAATCAGCCGTATAATCAAGGCAAAGGCGCAGCTTTACATAAGGGTATTGAATTGGCGAGTGGAGATTATATCATCATTCAAGATGCCGATTTGGAATATGATCCTGCAGAGTATAATATTCTGTTAAAGCCCGTACTCGACGGATTTGCGGATGTTGTTTTCGGTTCTCGCTTCATGGGTGGAAAGCCGCACCGTATTTTGTTTTTCTGGCACACTATCGGAAACAAGTTCTTGACGTTCTTGTCGAACATGTCTACCAATCTGAACTTAACAGATATGGAAACATGCTACAAGTTGTTCCGTGCCGATTTGGTGAAGTCGCTTGATTTGAAAGAAAACCGTTTTGGCTTTGAACCGGAAGTAACAGCTAAGATTGCACGTGTTCCTAAAGTTCGTATTTACGAAGTAGGAATTTCATACTATGGTCGTACTTACGAAGAAGGCAAGAAGATCGGCTGGAAAGATGGCTTCCGTGCTATCTACTGCATCATCCGTTACCACAAGTGGTGGAGCGGAACATTCAAGAAATAATTTATTTCACGCGATAAATAATGTTGCGGAATTTCTGATCTCCGCCACTATAAATGCGTTCCAGATAAGAGGTAGTGTCTAACTGTAACGTATCCATTCCGGGTTCATATACGCCAAAATGCGTTTCCCATAGCATCACATCTCCGCTGCGTCTCCATTCCGGTTGATGCACCATTCGCACATAAGCCCATTGCCACGCGTCGAAGATGTCTCGATCCAGATAATGTGCTACTACCGGATAGCTGCAGAACACTTTATTGTTTCGTGCAGCAGTTTTTGCAACAATATCAGCAGATACCTGCAATGTGCTTTGTTCCTTGTCGGGACGCAACAACCACTTCTTTTGTTTCGCCATTAGTCCCAAATGCAACAAAAGGATGAGCCCAACAAGCTGCACTTGACGCACCGGATTTTTCAGCAATAAAATTCCCGAGTTCAATCCGCGCAAACCAACCAATGCAAACAAAGGCATGATTGCTGCAAATACGCGTGGTAAACCTAAAGAACTGTACAGTCCCTGCCACCAGAAAATGCTGTGTGCAACAAGGAAACAAAATGCAGGGGCATATACCAGCCAGATTTCACGGTACGGCGATTGCAGGAAAACTTTCCGATTCGTAAGCGCGGTTATAATTCCGGCAAGAATCATTACCGTTAGTGGAATACCCCAGATAAACTCGTTCATGCCGATGTAATGATACCAAGTTCCATGTCCATATAACGGTTCGCCCTGATATGGATTTTCATTCCACAACCACAGCCAGTTGTCTTTTATAATTCCGCCGACAACAGTAAGCACAACAGTACCTGAAAGACTTAACAGCAAGGCGCGAAAGTCGCGGCGAAACAACCACCACACCATGAAGAAGGGAAGCACTAATATGCCTTCAGTACGCACGTAAGGTAATAGTGATAAAACGATGGCGCTGAGTACATGTCGTCCGTGCATGGCGCCGTATAAGCCCACAATCAAAACAAATGCAAATAAGGTTTCTGTAAGTCCACTCATTGCAGCGGGCGTAACAATTGGAGCAAACAGATACAGCGGCGCAACCATCCATGCAAAGCGTAACTTCAGCGATTCGGCACACGACCACAACAACCAAGCTCCTGCAGTTGCCAGTAAAATATTGATGATAACAACGGCATTATAACCTAATTGTGCGGGCAGTGTGAAAAATGTAACGTAACCCGGCTTGCCCCAATGATCAAGAAAAAGATCGGGATGGTCAGGCGCGTAACGAGCAAACAAATAATGCATCACGCCGTCGCCGGGATCGTGTACACCATCGGCAGTAAGTGCAGCAAGAATCAACAATGCAGCACTGATCGGGAAAAATAGAATTTTAAGTAATTGAGGTCGTATCAACGTAACAATTACTAAGCGTGATTAAAATACCATGGTTTGCATGCGCTTGCGGGCCATGCTGGCGCGAATGTCTTCCAGCTCTCCTCTGGGAATCGCGTTGATGAGATTGCGAGTATAATCGCTTTTCGGATTGGCGTAAATTTCATCCGCGTCGCCCATCTCTTCAATTTTCCCTTGGTTCATCACGATCATACGATCGCTCATAAACTTCACGACACTTAAATCGTGCGAGATGAAAATGTAGGTGAAGTTGAATTCCTTTTTTAACTCATTCAACAAATTCAATACCTGCGCCTGAACAGATACGTCTAATGCAGAAACTGACTCATCACAAATAATGAAACGCGGATTTAATGCTAACGCGCGCGCAATGCAAATACGCTGACGCTGTCCTCCGGAGAATTCATGCGGATAGCGATGGAACTGTGCTTCGGTCATGTTAACGCGATGCAACAGCTGAATTACTTTTTCTTTCCGCTCTTTGTCATCTTTGCCAATACCATGAACACGCATTGGTTCCATAATGGCTTCACCAATCGTTATACGCGGATTCAGTGAGGAATATGGATCCTGGAAAATAATTTGCATCTCCTTGCGCAAGGCACGCATTTGCGGAATTGGAAGGTTAGTGACGTCTTGTCCTTTGTAAATGATTTGACCTCCTGTTGGTTCAATCAGTCGTAAGATCGTTCTGCCTAAAGTGGTTTTTCCACATCCCGATTCACCCACAAGTCCTAATGTCTCGCCGGGATATACATCAAATGTTACATCATCAACTGCTTTGACAATGTTAGTGGGTTTGCCTAGTGCTGTGCGTTTTGTAACGAAGTGTGTTTGCAAATTACGAATCTGCAATAATGGTTCACGCTCGTACAACGTTTGGTGTTGTTGTTTGCGTTGTTGATGTGTAACCACCAAACTGAATGTTACATCGTGCACGCTGCGTTCATTCTCAACAATAGAGCCGTCTTCAGTCGTATTCGTGAAATCGGAAACGGTAGGCAACCAATGTAAACGACGATTAAGCGGGGGACGACAAGCCAGCAAACTCTTGGTGTAAGGATGTTGCGGATTGCTGAAAATATCCAACACAGAACCTTGCTCTACAATTTTCCCTTTGTACATCACCACCACACGATCTGCTAATTCTGCGATAACGCCCAAGTCGTGCGTAATAAACATGATGGACATGTTGTGTGAGGATTGTAAATCCTTCATCAACTCCAAAATTGTTTTTTGTACGGTAACGTCCAGTGCAGTTGTCGGTTCATCTGCAATCAGTAATTGCGGATTACAAGACATGGCCATCGCAATGATCACACGTTGTTTCTGTCCTCCAGAAATTTGGTGTGGATACGCATGAAAAATTCGTTCCGGATCGGGAAGCTGCACTTGCTCGAAAAGTTGAAGTGTAATTTCGCGAGCTACTTTTTCTTTGGAGGTATAATAGCGACGTGGCCCTGTATAAGAAGGTTTCAGCCAGCTGATGATGCCCCAATAATTGAAAATGAAAAAGATATTGAAGAACCACTTCAGTGCCACTTCCGCGGCATCCTTTCCGGCGCTGATTTGAGGAAATTTCTTGTGTTGCAGGATCGCTTCCATCACCTGTTCTCCGCACGTGTAAACAGGATTCAGCGAAGTCATCGGCTCCTGAAAAATCATCGCCATTTCATTTCCGCGGTATTTACGAAGTTGTTTTTCTTTCAGCTTCACCAAATCAACCACACCGTCTTTGCGTGATGAATACAGGATTTCACCGCCCGAAATAATTCCGGGAGGATTGGGAATTAATCCCATAATAGAAAGACTCGTTACCGATTTCCCGGATCCCGATTCGCCTACAATGCCGACAGTTTCTCCGGCTTTGATGGTGAATGAAATATCATTAACCGCTTTAACGGCTTCATCATCGGTTCGGAATTCTGTTACCAGATTTCGTACTTCCAATATTGTGCCTGCCTGGCGGTCGTTGAACGGATTACCCAATTCCATAGCGGATTAAAAATAAGCAAAGTGACGGGATAAAAGATGTTCCGCCCACAATTCATGCGAAATGGCACATAAAATTGAATTTAGGTGCGATTAATTCGGCAATAGGCCTTCAACCGGCTCTTGTCCTTCGAAGTTGGTATCAAAAACATAGAGCGCAAATTTACCGTGACCGTAGTCGAATTCCTGCAGCATTTCAATCCGCCCCGGGCGTTTTCCGGGAATTTCCCATGTAAAAACATCTCCGCTGAATTCGGCTTTCCCATATTTCGCGTTGAAATAGCGCGTGAAATCATTGAACAGCGAGTCCGCGTTATTTTCATCCTTCAGATACACATCCAAGGACAGTTGGAACAAGCCCATTTCGTCGAATTGACATTCGAGCGTGTATTCTTTTTGATCGGAAATTATTCCTTCGTAAAGTTGATACAAAGGTTCTTCCATACTCAGACTGTCGTTATTGCCTTTGCGCGCTTTGGCTTCCTGAGGAGTCATGCCCAGATAATACCCGTGAAAAATGCTGTCAGCATTTTGTGCGATGGTGGTC
>JAJTEY010000009.1 GCA_021299855.1 Bacteroidota bacterium
GCGGCGGCGGTGGTGCTGCTTGGCCCGGCAGTACGCCTGGTGCAAACCCAACAGGAGGAACGCAGACGACAGGCGGTACGGGCGGTACATCCACGTACACATTAGCTGCACCTGCTAATAATGGACAAAACGGAGCCTTAGGCCTTGGAGGTGATGGAGGCGACGAGTTAACCAGTAATCAGGCCGGCAGCCAAGCCGGCAGCCAAGGAGCTCCGGGCGGTGCGCTATTAGCGGCTTCGGGTACATATGCCGGAAACTTTTCAGGGCAAAGTGGTGCAGGTGGATCAGGTTATATCGGTGGCGTAACAGCAGGAAGTGTAACAGCAGGAGTTCGATCGGGAAATGGGGAAGTGACTATTACTTACACAACAGGTGGAGCACCTCCTGCACAACCCGGCGCAATTACTGGTAATACCACCTTCTGTCAGGGAGACACCGTTTCTTTCTCTATAGCAACGGTAGCATTGGCTACAAGCTATACGTGGACAGCACCCGTAGGATTTGCTATCGTTAATGGACAAGGCACCACCGCGATAACCGTAGTGGCAGGAACAACGGGAGGGTTAATCCAAGTAACTGCTGATAACGTATGTGGCTCAAGTCCTGCGCAGTTTGTGGGGGTTATAGTCAATTCATTGCCGGTAGTCACCGCGAGCGCCGCTTCGGGTGCGGTTTGCGTCGGTTCCGGTGATACATTATTTGCTTCAGGGGGTAATACTTATGTATGGAGTACCGGTGGAACAACAGATACAGAAGTTGTTTTCCCTTCATCTGCGACAACGTATACTGTAATTGCAACAGATGGTAACGGTTGTAGCAGCAGCGCAACAGTTTTGGTTAACGTTAATACATTGCCTGTTGTATCTGCCTCTGCAATGAATGGCGTTATTTGTTTCGGAGAATCAGATACGTTAATGGCTTCCGGTGCGCAATCTTATGTTTGGAGTTCGGGAGGAACCTCAGCTTCTGAGCCGGTGGTGCCAACTGTTACTACAAATTATATTGTTGCCGGAACTGATGGTAATGGCTGTGTAAACACAGATACTATTGCTGTAGTGGTAAATGCTTTGCCGGTAGTTAGTCTGGGCGCTGATATTGGCTCCTGCGGATCTGCTGTAGTGTTGGACGCTCAAAATGCAGGTAGCACATACAGTTGGTCTTCCGGTGCAACAACACAAACAGATACAGTGCTTGTCGCCGGAACCTATGCAGTTGAAGTTGTTGATGTGAACGGATGTGTGAATTCGGATACGATCAATGTTACATTCAACACCAATCCAACTGTGTTCTTGGGTCAGGATACGGCGTTGTGTGGCACGTCTTTGCTGCTCGACGCGCAAATCCCCGGAGTTTCCTATTTGTGGTCAACAGGAGACACTACACAAACGACTGTAGCTTTGACAACAGGAACATATGTTGTTGATGTAACTGATGCAAATGGATGTGTAGGGTCTGATACCATTACGGTTACATTAAATCCAATCCCTTCAGTTACCGCAACAGCGGCGGCGACAAATGTTTGTACCGACGATGCTAATGTGGCATTAACAGGCACACCTGCGGGTGGAACATGGAGCGGTCCGGGCGTTTCCGGTAATAGTTTCGATCCTTCTGTTGGAGTAGGCACACAAGTGTTGACGTATTCGTATACCGACAGCGCAGGATGTTCTGCTTCCGACAACGTTGCAATTGATGTGAATGCATGCGTGGGAGTTGAAGTCTTTAACTTACAATCAGGAGTTGTGTTATATCCGAATCCTAATGATGGAAACTTTAACCTGGTATTTAATGGGGCTGCGGGAGACGTGCAGATTCAAGTTGTAGACGTGAGTGGTCGTGTCGTACGGGCGATTGCTGCGCCTAACATGGATTCAGGTAGTCGAGTAGATGTTACAATGAACGATCAGCCTGTCGGTGTTTACTTTATGCACATTGCAACAAGCAAAGAAAACGCAGTGATTAAATTTACTTTAGTAAAATAGTTGATCTATCAATGATAGTGAATGGGGATGCGTTGGCGTCCCCATTTTTTTTAGTTTGTTATGCCTGTGCGATCCTGCAGCAGGAATCTTGCTAAATTTCAGCAACCAAACCAATTCCTATGAAGACCTTATTTATTATGATGCTTGCTTTGGCATGTTATGTAAATCTCCATGCGCGCGACACCACCGGAACAAAAGATCGTGTCATGAACAGACGTTACTTCGAACTGAGTTTCGGCCAATCGAAGTTGTTCATTTCTGATAGTCGTTTACTCGATTTGCGCAACACGCAAGCCGTTGTTGTTCCAACCAACGCTATTCTGTTTCTGGCGACTTTCCGGCCCGAAAAGCGATTGCGCATACCTGCATTTTTGAATTTACCTACCGGGCCAAAACAATTTATCGTAGATGGTTTGCTAGTCAGTGAAAGAGCATCACCGACATTTGGAACAGGTGTTCAGTTTAAAGTTTTCGGGACAAAATTCGGAGAGAAAAGCGGATTGGAAATGGAAGCCGGTCCAATGGCTAGTTTTTTGTTAGATCGTGGAGGTAATGTGCGTTTCGCTCCTATCGTTGCCGGACGTTTCCGATTTATCAAAAATCAGGACTTTACGATGTACCTGGGATCCAGTTATTCTATCGGGATTAATGCTTTCGCGTTGATTTACGGTACCGGCTACGTGTTTTAAAAATTACACGTTTACAGAGGAATAAAAAAGGGAGAGCAATTGCCCTCCCTGTATGTTACGCTAAACGAACGTTTACAGCGTTTGGTCCTTTACGACCGTCCTGTACTTCGAAGATAACTTCGTCGTTTTCGCGAATATCTTCTTTCAAGCCCGTAGCGTGTACGAAGATTTCTTGTCCGTTTTCATCTTTAATAAATCCGAAACCTTTTGTTTCGTTAAAGAATTTAACTGTTCCTTTTTTCATTTTGTTGTTGATTAATGTCCGTCTTACGACGGGGTTTTATTGGTGATTAAAAAATTACGAAAATGGGTGCGCGGCCACTACTTCAACTTGCTTTTTGATCAGCTTGTTGATGTCGCGCATGTAAGGGCGTTCTTCGTTGGTACAAAAACTCAACGCAATTCCGCTGTTGCCGGCTCTTCCGGTTCTTCCGATACGGTGAACATAAGTTTCAGCCTGTTCCGGAATTTCATAGTTAATAACGTGAGACAATTGCTGCACATCAATACCGCGTGAAGCAATATCAGTTGCAACTAAAACACGAATACGACGTTGCTTAAAATTCTGCAATGCTTTTTCACGGGCATTTTGCGATTTGTTACCATGAATAGCTTCAGCACGAATTCCTAATGCATTCAAATCTTTAGCAACACGATCTGCACCACGCTTAGTACGTGTAAATACCAATACATGCTCGATTGTTTTATCGGTCAATACATGTTTCAATAGCAAACGCTTGTCTTCTTTCTTAACGTAATACACTGCTTGCTTCACCGCTTCCGCAGTAGACGAAACAGGAGAAACAGAAACGTGAATCGGATTATTTAATAACTGATTTGCCAATTTCATGATTTCAGGAGCTGCTGTTGCAGAGAAGAACAATGTATGACGCTTCGCCGGCAGCACTGCGATGATCTTGCGAATATCACGAATAAAGCCCATGTCCAACATCCGGTCTGCTTCGTCAAGTACGAGAAAATCCAGGTGTTTCAAAGAAACATATCCTTGCTCCATTAAGTCGAGTAAACGGCCCGGTGTAGCAACGATGATATCGGGATGGCGTTGTAAGCTCGCCACTTGAGGACGCTGAGAAACACCACCGAATAATAATGTATGTTTTATCGGCAACTGACCACGATAAGTTGTGATGGAGTCGCTGATTTGTAATGCGAGTTCGCGTGTAGGTGCTAAAATAAGTGCACGAACACCATTGCCCTGTTTTGCTTTTGCTGTTAGAAGTTGCAGCATTGGAAGAACAAAAGCAGCTGTTTTTCCGGTGCCGGTTTGTGCGCAGCCGAAAATATCACGGCCTTGCAAGATGTGTGGAATGGATTGCTCCTGAATAGGAGTGGGTTGATCATAGCCCTTAATTTCTAAAGCTTTCAAGAGAGGCTCGATCAGGTTTAATTGTTTAAACGACATTTAAAATTGTTGTACGTAAATATTTCAAACCATCGCACAAGTACGACGTTTGTTGATGTTCTCAGAAAACTGTAGGAAATCGATTGGAGAGGGTGAGCTAACAAACAAGCGAAGAAACAATCTTCATGAAGAGCTTCAAAGGTATACTAAAAAAATGACGCTTTTACAAAAGCCGGGAAATATATTTTCAGGGAATCTATCCGGAATTTGGATAAAAGTACAAATAATCGTAATATTACGATAAATAGGTCGCATGGGAACTTCAAAATCGGAAGAATTCACAAACAAGGAAAATAAGATAGCTGCTTACGCTAAAGCATTCGCACATCCGGCGCGCGTTGCTATACTTCAATTGCTCATTAAGAAGCAAGCCTGTGTATGTGGCGATATAGTTGATGAGTTACCATTGTCGCAAAGCACGGTTTCACAACACTTGAAGGAATTAAAAGCCGCCGGATTGATTCAAGGAACTATAGAAGGTGTCAGTATCTGTTATTGTATCAATGAGAAAGAATGGAATAATGCACGTAAACACCTCAATGAGTTATTGGAGATGAGCGTGAAACTTAAATCAAATTGTTGTTAAAAAATTAAAAGGCCATGAAATTATCTGCTGTTAAAAAAGCATTGACTCAATTAAGTGATGTCAATTTTATTTTGCCCGATGGGCGCATGGTGCCTAGTCACTTCCACGTTACGGAAGTTGGTGGTGTAACAAAAAACTTCATCGATTGCGGCGGTGCTGTTCGCAAGGAGGAGGTAATTAATTTTCAGCTTTGGGAGGCGAACGATTTTGATCATCGCTTGAAACCGCAGAAGCTAAATGATATTATTGCATTGTCGGAACATGTATTGGGATTGCAGGACGAAGAGGTTGAAGTGGAATATCAGGGCGATACTATAGGCAAATACGGATTGGAGTTTGACGGAATAAATTTCCTACTCACGAGCAAACAAACTAATTGTCTTGCATCCGATAAGTGTGGAATTCCAGTTGAAAAGCAAAAACTCTCTTTAGCTTCATTAACGCCTGAAGGAACAACTTGTAAACCGGGCGGAGGCTGTTGTTAAGTAAATATTTATGTCGGCTAATAACTGTGCTCCGGTTGCTCAGCGGAAGCAACTTTCATTTTTAGATCGTTATTTAACCTTGTGGATTTTCCTCGCCATGATTGTTGGCGTCGGTCTGGGTTATTTATTCCCGCAAGTGAAGGTGGTCATGAATACGATGTCGTCCGGCACTACCAATATTCCGTTGGCAGTGGGTTTGATTCTCATGATGTATCCGCCACTGGCAAAGGTGAAATACGAAAGTTTGGGCGAAGTGTTCAGAAACGTAAAGGTGCTGACCGCCTCTTTAATCTTGAATTGGGTAGTAGGCCCAATTTTAATGTTTGTTCTGGCAATCGCGTTATTACACGGTTATCCGGAATACATGGTGGGCGTTATTCTCATCGGTTTGGCGCGCTGTATTGCGATGGTTGTAGTGTGGAATGATTTAGCAGATGGAAGCAGAGAGTATGCGGCAGGACTTATTGCACTGAACTCCATTTTTCAGGTTTTACTGTACAGCGTTTACGCCTGGATTTTTATAACCGTGCTTCCTCCGATATTTGGCTTCTCCGGATTTCAAGTAGATATAAGTATTGCTCAAGTTGCAGAAAGTGTGGCAATTTACCTCGGCATCCCGTTTGTTTTAGGAATACTCTCTCGCTATACGCTAATTCGCCTTAAGGGGGAAGAGTGGTTTATGAAGGTGTTCGTGCCGCGCATTTCTCCGATAACGTTAATTGCTCTTCTTTTAACTATTGTAATCATGTTCAGTTTTAAAGGAGATACAATTATTGAAATTCCTGTTGATGTTTTGCGCATTGCTATCCCTTTGGTCATTTACTTTTCCGTAATGTTTGTGATTAGTTTTTTCATCGGTAAATATTTCGGTGCAGACTATTCTAAAAGTACAGCCATTGCATTTACGGCAACAGGAAATAATTTCGAGTTAGCTATCGCAGTCGCAATTGGCGTCTTCGGAATCAACAGCGGACAAGCATTTGCCGGCGTTATTGGTCCACTCGTTGAAGTTCCCGCATTAATTGCATTGGTGAATCTGGCTTTCTTTTTTCGCAAAAAATATTTCAAATAAATCTGTACACCATGTTCAATCAGTTGAGAACATACTTGCAGTCACGCGAGTCGGAGTTTGATCAAATTTCAGCGGAGCGTAAATGGATATTGGGTAATATTTCAAATTATATTGCGAAAAAGTTGGGTACCGGAGAAGTTGCACAGCTTGTGTATGTCTGCACACATAACTCGCGCAGAAGTCATTTCGGTCAGGTTTGGTCGCAAGTTGCGGCAAATTATTACAACGTGCATGGTGTGAAAACATTTTCGGGAGGAACAGAAGCTACCGCGTTACATGCTAATACTGCAGCAGCATTGCGGCGTGCCGGGCTAGAGGTAAAAGTTGTTGATGAGAGCGAGAATCCCACGTTCGAAATTTATTTCGACGAGCAAACGGCGCCAATTGTTTGCTTCTCAAAAACGTATGACCACGAATTAAATCCGAGACAAAATTTTGCTGCAATCATGACATGCAGCGACGCAGAAGAGAATTGTCCGTTTATTCCGGGTGTTGATTTAAGAATAGCCACTACATATAATGATCCCAAGATTGCAGATGGCACCCCACAGCAAGATCATACGTATGATGAACGATGCGCACAGATTGCGAGAGAGTGTTTGTGGGTGATCAGGCAGGTGCGGAAGGTATAAGATATTAAAACAAAAAAGCTCGACCGTTTAGGTCGAACTTTTTCTGCTTTATGGGTGGAGATTACCGGAGTCGAACCGGTGACCTTTTGCATGCCATGCAAACGCTCTAGCCAGCTGAGCTAAACCCCCAATTGCGTGTGCAAATTTACACATTTACACATTTTCAGGTATGCACTGGATAAATTATTCGCAAACGAATTTACAGCATTCTTCGTTGCAGACAGCGTATCTTTAATGTCATGAAAGTAACGCGTCATAAACTGGAAGTAGATTACGAATACGACTTTCTGATGATTGGAATTTCTTGTCACGAGAAGCCGTATCGCATGGCGTGGGCAATTAATGAGGCGTTGGAGTTGGAGCTGGGAAAAACGAATCCGCATTTGTTGTCGTTAAAGAAATCCGAACCCCCTGTGGCCTTTTCGCAATTTGTTTATGAATTGCCGGATCATGAAGCTTCATTTATTCTCATTGCGAATAAATCCGAAGGTTCATATTTAATTCCTGAAATGCCCGCTGCTGATTACTTTCTGCTCGTTCACGGTCCATACGACAATGAAAATAACGCAATGTTCATGCAGAAGATTCGTAACATCCCGTTTGTATTGACGACCTTTACCATTAACCCCGATCAATTAAAATCGAAACAAAATCTTGTATTCTGAATATGTCAGTACGCATCTCTTACAATAGAACCAAAATAGTAGCCACTCTAGGTCCCGCTTCTTCAACTCCTGAAATTTTGGAGGAAATGATTAAAGCCGGCGCAGATGTTTTTCGCGTTAATTTTTCGCACGGTGATTACAGCGCAGTAGAAGATGTGGTTAAACACATTCACGACCTCAATCGCAAATTAGGAACACACGTTTCTATTCTCGGCGATTTACAAGGGCCGAAACTACGTATTGGAGAAGTAGAGAATAATGGCGTAGAATTGAAAGAAGGTGCGAAGTTGACATTCACTTCAGAAAAAGTAATGGGCAATGCCGATCGCGTTTTCATGACCTATCAACAATTTCCAAGAGACGTGAAGCCTGGAGAAAATGTGTTGATTGATGACGGCAAATTAGTGTTGCGTGTGGATAGTACAAACGGGAAAGATGAAGTAGTTGCAACAGTGCTTCACGGAGGAATTTTGTCTTCGAAGAAAGGCGTGAATTTGCCCAACACTAAAATTTCTTTGCCTTGTTTAACGGAAAAGGATTTAAAGGACTTAGAGTTCGCATTAAAAATGGACTTTGATTGGATCGGATTATCCTTTGTTCGTTCCGGTGCAGATATCATTGAGTTGAAGCACATCATTAAAGAGTTGAAAGCCGATTCCAAGGCACGGGTTATTGCGAAAATTGAAAAGCCGGAAGCGGTTTTGGATATTGAAAATATTATTTCAGAAACAGACGGCTTAATGGTAGCTCGCGGAGATTTGGGAGTTGAAGTTCCCATGCAGCGTGTACCGGTAATTCAGAAAATGCTGGTTAAAAAATGTCGTGAGGCTTGTAAGCCCGTAATTATTGCAACGCAAATGATGGAAAGCATGATCACGAATATCACTCCGTCACGTGCTGAAGTGAATGATGTAGCGAATTCCGTCATGGATGGTGCGGATGCTGTAATGTTGAGTGGTGAAACTTCTGTCGGGAAACATCCGCACAAAGTGGTGGAAGCGATGTCGAAGATCATAGCGCAAGTAGAAGAAGAACATAGTTTATACTATAGCGAGCGACCTCCAATATTCAAGGATCCTTCACGATTCATCTCTGACAATCTTTGTTACAGCGCAACGCAATTGGCAAAACAAGTTAACGCTTCCGCAATCATCACCATGACACATTCCGGTTACACGGCATTTCGCGTAAGCGGATATCGTCCTAGGGCCAATGTGTTTGTATTCACCAGCAATTATAATATTCTCACACAACTAAATTTGTTGTGGGGAGTACGTTGCTTTTACTACGATAAAAACATTTCTACCGATCACACCATTGCGGATATCAAATTTATTTTGAAGAAGAATGGATTAATCAGCGCCGGTGATTACATCATCAACATTGCCAGCATTCCGCTTAGCGAAAAAGGAATGACGAACATGGTAAAGTTGACAGAGGTGGAGTAGCACAGTGTTCTTCGTTTCGCAATTGTTGTATATTGGTGTAAACTTTTAGCAGATGAAACACCTATACACTATTCTTGTCACAAGCCTTGTTGCCGGATCCCTTGCGGCACAAACACCGTTCTGGACGGAAAACTTTGGCACCGGATGCAATCGCGGCCAATTGGCTTCTGCCTATACCGGATCTAACGGAGCATGGACAATCGCTTCAACCGGCAGTAACGGTTCGCATGCCAACACGTGGTATGTCAGTGCAACCAGCGCGAATACCGGCGCGGGGAACTGTCAGGAAAGTTGCATTTTTAATTTTAATAATAATGCTACGTTGCATGTAAGTAATGTTACTATCACCATTCCTAATTTTTTGAATGTACCTGCGGATACCGGTTCGAGTTATTTCACCGGAGGCTTTTCTGTGCTTGGAATAACTTCTAATAGTAGTCAACGAGCGGAATCTCCAACGATTAATTGCACCGGGCAAAACAACGTTACTATCTCTTTTATCTATATAGAAAATGGGCAATCTTCCATTGACGATGCACAGCTGGTTTATTCTCCGGATAACGGAACGACATGGACGGTGGTGGATGCATTAGCAAAGACATCGGGTTGTGCCTACGGACAGTGGACAGCATTTACTGCGACACTGCCGGCATCTGCAAATAATAATGCTACCGTTAAAATTGGTTTTGCCTGGGTTAACAATGATGACGGCCAGGGTTCAGATCCGTCTTTTTCGGTGGATGATATTACACTGACTTCGGGCACCACCACAAGTATTCTAACCGCACAAGTGCAGGAGTTGCACGTATATACTTCCGCACCCGGTGAAATTACTGTTCAGCCGAACGGGCAGCAATATCGAACTGTTGCTATTTATAACGCGCTCGGACAAGCGGTTCAGTTTGCGCAACAAGGTAATGTTATCGCATTGAGCAATGCTATTCCCGGCGTATATGTGGTGAGCATGAACGTTTCCGGAAAACCGGTAATGCGAAAGTTGATCGTGAATTGATCGACGCTAAAATCCGTTACGAACTAAGTTGTTTCTTACGATAGTAACTGTCGGGTGCGTTGCGACGTATTCCGGTAAGTTGCCATCGTCCAACACGATTACTTTGCGTTGTTGTGTTTGTGCTACACGAAGCAGTTCTTCGTTAGGCAAAATATCATAACACGTATAATCTGTGTAGTACATAGTTACAACACCATTCCATTGCGGACAGTTAAACACGACTGTTCCCGGAGGAAATTGACCGTTTAACTTTTGCAAAACCGGAGTGTTGTGCAATCGTGTATTGCGGTACAATTCGCCTTTGGTGCGATTCGTGTGAAAAAATTCCATACGACCAACGTTCAATTGTGAATAGGAAAATAGAAATAATGCTATTCCAATAAACGCGTTGCCGAATCTCTTCCAAAGCAATTGAATTTGTTCCGCAATGAAATCCATGCTTAATGCTGAGAAAAGATAAAGCAGCGGATAGGTCATCGCACAGAACAGAGGCATTTTTGTTGCAACAACGGTGTAGAAGATGAAAACGCCTATGCATGATATGATCAGTGGCAATATTATCCCGTACTTGTCGCGTTTAAAAATTACCGAAGCCATCCCGAGCACTACTAATCCTATCACCACAAAAGTGTGTTGTTCGACAAACTGCATCAGATGGAATTCGGCCGCCCCTTCGTGATCAAATGTTTTAGTGAAATGTTCGCTATAATGTGCCTGAGTAACAGCCCACTCAGCAGGCCATTGATAAGCAGCATAACCAAACCAAAGGAATAGCGGAATAAGTGATAATCCGAATGTAAACAACAACGGCCAAAGTTTTTTCAGCGAGGCTCGATATCCTATTAACCAATGCAATCCTGCCGTTCCGAGTACAATGAATCCCGGTAACCATTTTGTGAGTACTGCGGCGCTGATGAACAATGCAGTCAAAGCAGGCCACTTTTTGTTTTCGGACACAAGACTTTCCATCCACGACCAATAACCAAAACAAACAAGTGCGATGAAGATCACATCATTATGATCAGTGTTGAGATAACCGGAAGTAATGTGGACGAAGAGAAATGAGGTAGCAAGCATCAGTGCAGCGAAGTAGCCGGTGCGTTCGTTATGCACGATTTTACCCATGCGATAGATTGCCGGAATCATAAGCGTGCTTAATATCACGGAAGGAATACGAATGGCCCAGTACGTATTACCAAAAACTTTAATGCTCAACGCCATTAGCCACATAAAGAATGGCGGCTTATGCAGCCATGTTCGTGTAAACGCCCAGTAAGAAGGATCTGTCGGAAGCAAGGGATCTTTCACCAACATGGGATGAAAAAAATCGTTAGCCATGTTTTTTGCAACGAGCGCGTGGAATTGTTCATCCCAGGTGTGCAGAAAAGGATCGACAAATGCCATCCATAATCTCCAAGTAAATCCCGCAAGTGTAAGAAACAACAATGCTTTTTTCAGGTGATTCTTGCTGAACAGATAAATGGAAACTAACAACCACAACAATCCTCCTGCAATGAAGAAGATGTCGTTAGCTGAAAAATGAGTTTCCAATTTCATACCTCTTAAAGATGAGAAAAGAATGTGCTTTAAAGAAGGACAAAGTTCCATAAAAGGGCAAACGGAAAAGTGTTTGTCCTAATTCACGCATCAGTCTTCAAGAAAATCCAATGCTTGCTGCAGCTCTCTCGATGCTTTCATCTGCTTCTTATTACGCGCAAGAGCTACTCCTGCTGTATAAATTTCTTTCGCTCGCTCGGGTTGTTGCGTTTGTTCCAACCATTGTCCCAGCTGATAATAAGCACCTAAGTATTCGGGTTGATTATGCAAGAGCTCCTGAACTAATTCAATGGCTTCCTGCAGTTGTCCTTCTTTCGCCTTTTCCAATGCCAGCGCGTAGCGTAAAAAAGCATCGCCCGGATCTTCGCGCAACATCTCCAGAATTTGTTGCAAACGCGGTGAGAGCCGATGTGGAACTGACATGGTAATTACAGTGCAGAGCGGAACTGTCCGATGAATCGAACATCATTTTCAGAAAACAAGCGCAAATCATTTACGCCGTACTTCAACATGGTTATACGTTCGATGCCCATACCGAATGCAAAGCCGCTATATACATTAGCATCAATGCCGCAATTCTGTAATACCGCAGGATCAACCATGCCGCATCCCATGATTTCTACCCAGCCGGAGTGCTTACACACGTTACAACCTTTGCCGCTACAGATGGTACAGGAAATGTCCATCTCTGCACTGGGCTCCGTGAATGGGAAGTAGGAAGGACGCAAACGAATTTGCGTATCGGCACCAAACATTTCGCGGGAGAAATACAACAACGTTTGCTTTAAATCTGCGAAGGAAACATTCTTGTCAACATATAATCCTTCTACCTGATGAAAGAAACAGTGTGCACGAGCAGAAATAGCTTCGTTACGATAAACGCGACCCGGCATTAACATGCGCACCGGCGGTTTGGTGTTTTCCAATACACGAACTTGTACGCTTGAAGTATGTGTGCGCAGTGCAATTTTATCGGCAATAAAAAACGTATCCTGCATATCACGTGCGGGATGTTCTTCAGGGAAATTTAATGCGGTGAAGTTGTGCCAGTCGTCTTCAATTTCCGGGCCTTCCGCAACAGTGAATCCGAGTCTTCCGAATATTTCAATAATTTCGCGACGCACCAAACTCAATGGATGGCGAGATCCTAGGAAGCCTCCAACAGGTAATGTCGGATCAAAATTAAATTTAGCACTGTTTGTGGTAGACGCAGAAGACGAGCGCAATTCGTCCCATCGCTCTTGTGCACGGTTCTTCAGTTTGTTCAGCAACTGACCAACATCGCGCTTCAGTTCATTCGGAACATTTTTGAAATCATCAAACAATGAAGAAACCTGTCCTTTACGACTTAAATATTTTAAACGAAACTCTTCCGCATGATCTTCTGCTGATCCTGCGAATGTTTCTATTTCTTTCAGTAATTCTTCAATGCGATCTTTCATAATGCCACAAAGGTAAGTATTGACACTTGATCATTTCGCAAACCGCAAAACACGAACAGGATGAATTTCCCATGCGGTCGCTGCTTTGAATCCGTTAAAGCCGGAGTACGCGTTATAATGGTGATTGTCGAAAAACAACGAGCCTTCCAGATATTCAAGTTTAATAGGCGGACGCTTTTCGTTTACAAAAAACACGTGCTCTTTTTGATAGCGATCCGAGAAATAATTTTTAAAGATATCGCGCACGGCTTTTAATGCGGCATAATGCGGACTCGCAGGATCCGGGAGCCCGGAAACTTCGGCCGAAATAAGCACTTGATTTTTTCCTTGCGCAGGATTGCTGCCGAGGATCAAATGAAAATCATTATCGTCTTCGCGCGATACTGCGAACAAATACACATTCGTCAATGCGACATTTTTTTGCTCTTCCTTACAACGTGGCGCTTTCTGCTTTCGAGCATCAGAATACTTGTGCATCCATTCTTCATCTTTGAACGAATTGCGTAATTGTTTCACATCCCGAAAAGTATCCACAGGCGCATCGGCAAAGCTCGTTTTCGTTTCTTTACGAACCTTGCCCAAGAAGATGTCAGTAGAGTCTATCGCCTGAATCGCCGGAGCCGCAAACGATTGCGACGGCGCATCCTGACAGGAAGATACTATGGCGACAAGAAGCAGAACCGCGATCAGTGCTCTCATTTCTTCACAATTTTCATGGTCATACGAATGTCGGTGAGCGGACGATCATTACGATCACGTTGTTGTTCGGTGATTTTATCTACTACTTCCATACCTTCCACCACTTCTCCGAAAACGGTATAACCTCCATCTAAAAATGGGGTTCCGCCAATCGTTTTATACACGTTCCGCTGTTCCGCAGTGAACACACGATGTGGTGTTTTGGCAAATTCTTCATCAATTTTAGGATTGATCACGGCAGAATAAAAATTCAAACTATCAGGATTCCCGGTGCTTTGAAAGCGTTGCTGCGCGGCGATGAATTGCTGTTTTAATAAAGCATTTTCGGGTTGGTTAATGATGGTGTTGAATAACCCTTGCTTGATCTGCATGTCCATTCGCTGTTGGGTCATATCCAAAATAGAATCGGTTTGCACCTTGCCCTGAACAATGTAAAACTGGCATCCTGACGACGCTTTTGTAGGATTCATTTGATCGCCAAGTCGCGCCGCTGCCAAGGCTCCGCGCTTGTGAAACAGATTCGGGTGAAACTCCGCATTGATGGTGTAGCCAACGTTGCCATTGCCCAGCATTTGCCCCGGCTGCGCTTTTTTCGAGTCAGGATCGCCGCCTTGAATCATAAATTCTTTGATAACCCGATGAAACATGGTACTATCGTATGTTTTGTTGTTTACCAGTTTGAGAAAATTATCCCGGTGGAGTGGTGTTTCATCAAATAAAACCACCTTTATGGACCCGAAATCAGTGGTGATAAGCACTTTTGCTCTTTTGTCGGGTGCCACCAAAGAACCGCAAAGCAGCAAGGTTCCTAATGCCAGAGGGATTACATTTATTCTGTTTATCATGTTAAAAACTTTTATATATTTGTAATTAGCGAAGATAGTTATTCGGCTACTTTGCAGCAACCATCGGTACTAGACCGTTTCAATATTATGAACAAAAACATGTCACGCTTCGCTTTTGCCGGCCTACTGTTAGTGGTATTGATGATCTCCACTGTCGTTACATCGTGCAATAAAAACAAAGAATGCAAGGCCAATGTGAAGGTTTTGGTAGGAGGGAATCCCGCCGGTGGAGTAAATGTTCGCCTGCATGCAGATACTCAAAATGGTCAGGTGGAATTTATCTCCAGTACTGACGCTTCGGGTTCTGCGGCTTTTGAAACGCAGTTACCCATGATTCTGGACATTGAAGTGCAGATTAACAGCGTTTACGTACCGACCGGGAAAGTTGCTCGTCTGGAAGAAGGCAAAACAACCGACGTTACTGTTGAGTTGTAATTACTCGATCAAACCCTCTTTTCGAAAATATTCCATCATCGCCTCCAACAGGAGGCGGTTTTGTTCTCCGGCTTTTAAGTTGGGCAGTGGCTTTAATGCTTTCCAGTGCGGCCACAAATCGGCATCGCGACCAATGTACTCGTAAAAACCATAAGGCTCGAGTAGTGTGCAGATAGCGATATGCATGACGTTCACCTTGTCTTCTTTATCCAACTTCACGTAACCTTTTCCGAGCTCCTGCACGCCGATAATAAACAGCACAGCCTGAATGTCCAGGTCTCCGCCAAATTGCGGTTCCAGCCTTTCCTGAATTTCTTTCCAGCTTACCGCGAGATCACTCTTTCTGCTCATGCGATAAAGGTAAGCGGAACATTAACATTGCTGCATGGAAAAGTTGAGGATTCAGAATGTCTGCGTAGTTGGTAATGCTTCTACTTTCGGAGCATGAACGCAATAGATATCGTGATAATTATTCCTGTATTATGGGGATTTTATCGCGGCTTTATGAAAGGTGTAGTAATGGAAGCGGCGACGCTGGTAGCTTTTTTTGCAGGCGTCTGGGGCGGCATGCACTTATCGGACGGGTTGGCCGGAATGCTGCGCGACTGGTTTTCTACCGATTCCGATTATGTACCGCTGATTGCTTTCGCATTGGTCTTCGTTGGAATTTTAATTGTAGTATTTAGTGTCGCTAAAATTTTGGAGCGCTTTCTTGAAAATGCGAGTATGTCTATATTTAATAAAATTGCAGGCGGGGCTTTTGGAACACTGAAGTTCTTACTCATCATGAGTGTGTTGTTTTTTGTTACTGATGCGGTGGAAAAAAGCATAGAAATCGTTCCGCCTAAAATGAAAGATGAATCTCTATTGTACAGACCCGTTTCGCAAATAGCGCCCGCAATAATTCCGGGATTAAATGAATCCGAACTGGGTAAAAAAATTCCTACAAAAGACGATGTGGAAGTTGATGTAGATGTGAATCTGAAATTGAAAGATTCTGCTCAATAGTGTCCCAGTAGTTCAAGATGAAAATGCACCAACTCACAAATGCACCAACACACTACTTCACTTCAACTTAAACGAATCCATAAAACGCCGGATTGAAGAATTGTTCAGGCGTTGATTATCCGTAACAACAAGCAGGGTGTAAATTTTTTTTCCGCGTGCAAATTTTCGCATCGTTGCAACGCCCGCATTGCGCGAAAGAAAAATGGAGTATTCATATCCTAGTGTTTTACCACTCATTACTTTTTTGCCGCTGTCGGTTACCATAGCACCAATTCCCCAAGCAAAAATTTCAGCATCTTTCAGCAGCATATCATCCAATTGATCACCAAGCAGCTCCACGGAGTCGTTGAGGGAGTACACAGAAATGGAATAATAGATATTAGAATCTAAGCCACCTTCAACAGGTTCGAAAAATAATTTCGCTCCGTGATAATCACCTTCCATGGTTGCCGTATCCTGCGGTATCCCGGGAAACTCGATGGTAAAATCACCGCCATCCACTATGCGCCATCCTCCCATTCCGCAAGAAAGAAGAAGTAGGGACGAGAAGATGACACCAATGAAGTAACGCATGAGTAACGATTATGAATTAACAGCTTCAACTCCTGGCAAGGTGCCGGCTTCAATGTATTCTAATAACGCGCCACCACCGGTTGACACATAACTAACTTTTTCACCCAGATGATATTTGTTGATTGCAGCAACTGAATCTCCGCCACCAATTAAGGAATAAGCGCCTTTAGACGTGGCTTCCACGATAGCATGTGCAGCAGCTTGTGTGCCGTGCGCGAAGTTCTCCATCTCGAAAACACCCATGGGTCCGTTCCATAAAATGGTTTTCGATTCGCCAATCACTTTTGCATACAACGCTTCCGTTTCAGGGCCGATATCCAGTCCCATCCAACCATCGGGAATTGCGCTGGTTTTGCACGTTTGACGGTTGGCGTCATTGGAAAAGTTGTCGGCACAAACAGCATCCAAGGGAATGTAAATATTCACTCCCAGTTGTTTCGCCGTTTCCAGAATGTTGAGCGCATTAGGAATACGATCTTCTTCAAATAAAGATTTACCAATATTGCCGCCAAGCGCTTTAACAAATGTAAATGCCATGCCTCCGCCAATGATAATATTATCGGCTTTTTTAATGAGTTGCTCCAGTATCACAATCTTATCAGAAACTTTCGCACCACCCATTATTGCAGTAAATGGTTTTTCTGCACCATGCAACACTTTATCAACGCTTGCGAGCTCTCCACTCAGGACAAAACCAAAACATTTGTTACCCGGAAAGAATTTCGCAATTACTGCTGTGGATGCGTGCGCGCGATGTGCAGTGCCGAACGCGTCGTTTACATAGATGTCGCCCAGTTTTGCCAGCGCTCCAGCAAATGTTTCATCGCCTTTTTCTTCTTGTTTGTGAAAACGTAGATTCTCCAACAATAGCACTTGTCCCGGACCCAATTTTGCCGTCGCCTCTTCAGCCGCCGTACCAACGCAATCTGTGGCAAAAGCAACCTCAACACCGCCCAGTAAATTTGATAAATGCTGAACAAGATGCTTTAGGGAATACTTCTCTGCAGGACCTTCTTTCGGGCGACCCAAATGCGACATTAAAATACAGCTACCGCCGTCATTCAGAATTTTCTGAATGGTTGGAATAGCTGCCCGCATGCGCGTATCGTCGGTTATTTGAAACGCGTCGTTAAGAGGCACGTTAAAGTCAACACGAATGAGCGCTTTTTTATTGGCGAAAGAAAAGTCGTTTACGGTTTTCATAACTGTGGTTATTGGAGGGCACAAAAATAAGGGAAGTTGTCAATCCGGAATCTCAAACAGTGCTCCTGTTTGCTATTTGTTAATACCTGCGCCCATCGTGGGTGACAGGATCAGTTATCTTTGCATCATGTTGTTTCAACACGTTATCGGTCAGCAAGACATTAAGCAACGCCTTATTCAAACGGTTGCCGGTAATCGTATTTCTCATGCTCAACTTTTTTTCGGATATCCCGGCGCAGGTGCATTGCCGTTAGCATTGGCGTACGCGCAATACGTGCATTGCACAAATCGTCAACCGGACGATTCTTGCGGTGAATGTCCATCCTGCAAGAAGCATGAGAAAATGGTTCATCCCGATGCGCATTTTGCATATCCTGTGGTGCTTTCCAAGGATGTTCGTGTCAGTACACACGTTATTCCAAAATGGCGTGAAGCTGTTTTGAATGAACCGTATTTAACCCTCGACAATTGGTTGGATGTGTTAGATGCCGAATCGAAACAGCCCATCATTGCCGCTGAAGAAAGCGGTGAAATATTGCGCAAGCTAAGCCTAACCACTTTCGAAGCGGAATATAAAATCATGATCATTTGGCTGGCTGAACGGATGAATGTGCAGGCGGCCAACAAACTGCTGAAAATTCTGGAAGAACCACCGGACAAAACGTTGTTTCTTTTAGTCACTGAGCAAGAAGACCATTTATTGCGCACGATTGTTTCCCGTACGCAACTAGTTCGTGTGCATCGACTACCGGACGCGGAGCTGGCGGCAGCGGTACAACAAAAGTTTGAACTATCTGCAGCAGATGCGGAAAAGATTGCTTTTCAGTCCGACGGTAATTTTGCATCGGCCCGAAAGCTGATTCAAGAGCAAGAGCAAGCCGCACAAAACTTAACCTTGTTCCAATCCTGGATGCGCAGTTGCCTGAAATACGATGTTGCTAAATGGATGGAATTTCTGGAAGTATTTTCCAAGGGTTCGCGTGAGGAACAGAAGCAGTTTTTGACTTATGCGCTGGAACTTATCCGCGAGTGCCTGATGTGGGGCTATGCGGGTGAACAGTTGGTTCGCGTTGCCGGAGAAGAAAAGGCTTGGTTGCCGAAATTCGCACCGTTTGTGCACGTCAATAACGGACAACAGTTGATGGAACAAATTAATCAGGCCATGAAGCACATTGACCGTAATGGCAGTTCTAAAATTATCATGCTGGATTTGTCGTTTAAAATCAACGAATTGCTGCATATCCCTAATCCTGCCAAATTAAAGGCTTAACGTTATTCACGTTGCATTGTGGACTGATCTGTCCGTAAGCACTGCTTTTTACCTCCCAATTGCGTATTTTTGAGCATCATACCTCTTTTGGGGTATTCAGCATATACTATTGTTTAACGAATTCACCCGAAAGGGTTCGATATATGGGATGTAGCGGATGTTCAACCGGAAGAGGTTGCAGTACTTCTGAAGGTGGCTCGGGCGGATGCAGCGGAGGCTGTAGTTCCGGGGGCTGTAATAAACTCAACGTTTACGATTGGCTGGCCAACATGGAATTGCCATCGGGGCAGAAAAAATTTGATGTTGTTGAGGTGCGCTTTAAAAATAGCCGAAAGGAATATTTTAGAAATATTAATGACTTGCCTTTGGTAGTTGGCGAAGTAGTGGCCGTGGAAGGTTCTCCGGGGCATGATATCGGTATTGTTTCACTTACCGGAGAACTGGTGAAGTTGCAATTGAAAAAACGCAGCATTTCGGCAGAAGATCCGGCGATGAAAAAATTGTATCGCAAAGCCAAGCAAGCCGACGTTGAGAAGTGGCAGGAGGCTCAAGCGGCCGAGCAAGATACGATGATACGTTCACGACAAATTGCTGCAGGGTTGAAACTGAACATGAAAATCAGTGATGTAGAGTATCAGGGTGATAAGGCAAAGGCAATATTTTACTACACTGCAGAAGAGCGGGTTGATTTTCGTGAATTGATTAAAATTTTGGCAGAGCAATTCCGTGTGCGTATCGAAATGCGTCAAATCGGCGCTCGCCAGGAAGCATCGCGTGTTGGAGGAATTGGTTCATGCGGTAGAGAGTTGTGTTGCAGCACGTGGTTAACCGATTTTCGTTCCGTTACAACGGGTGCAGCGCGTTACCAGCAATTGTCTTTAAATCCGCAGAAGTTGGCGGGACAATGCGGTAAACTGAAATGTTGTCTCAATTACGAGTTGGACACGTATCTGGATGCATTGAAAGATTTCCCGGATAGTATTGATCTGGAAATACAAAAGGGCAGAGCACGCCATCAGAAAACAGACATTTTCAAGGCTACTTTCTGGTACACGTTTGCTGATGAACCGGACAATTTTATTCCTGTTCCTGTGGCACGCGTGAAGGAAGTAATTGCGATGAACAAAAATGGTCAGAAGCCGGAAATTCTGGTGGCCGTTTCAGAACAGAAGGCGGTAGAAAAGCAACCTGACTTTGAAAATGTTGTAGGCCAAGATAGCTTAACACGTTTTGACAATAAGAACAAGAACAAAAAGCGCAAGAAGAAAAGATCGGGCGGTGGTGGTGGAAACGCAGTGGTGCGGGCGGGTGCCAATCCTCAACAAAAAACAGAACAGCAACAACAGCGTCCTAAGCCTCAACAGCAGCAAAACAATCAGCAGGATCGCAACAAGCAACAAGATCGTCGACCGCAACAGAATAAGCCGCAGACGAATCCTAATGCACAGCAAAACCGTGGACCACGTCCGCAGAACCAGCAGCGACGCGATCAACGCGATAAAAAGAATCAAGGGCCTAACACACCTCCTCCAATTTCAACACCACCTCCCGGCGTATGATCATCACACGAATCATAAGTGCATTGGTTCTACTGACATTAGTTTTCAGTAGTTGCGACAGCAATCGACTGTATGAAGAGAATCGTGATATCAAAGATGGCGTGTGGAATGTGAAAGACCGACTGGAGTTTGAAGTAGATGTTCCGGACTCCTTAACGCCGTACAACTTTTACTTCAATATTCGCAACACAGAAGATTATCCTTGGAGCAACATTTATGTATTCATGCACACCACATTTCCTAATGGAAAAATTGGTGTTGACACAGTCGAGTTTCCTTTAGCGGATCAGGAAGGTCGTTGGTACGGCAAAGGACAAGGCGACATTCACGATTGTCAGCTGGTGTTTAAGAAAGGCGTACGTTTTCCGTATCCGGGTAAATATAAAATTGCGCTGGAACAAGCGATGCGCGTGAGTGAACTTCCCGGTGTGGTGAGTGCCGGAATACGAATAGAACGAGCTCAATAAGCATTACATGAGACTTTTTATTGGCGTATGTTGTACGATGATATTGTACTCTTCGTGTGTGCGCAATATTTACGTGCAAGCTCCTGTATATGCGCCCGTTGTTGTAGAGCGAAATGAGGTGGAAATTCAAGGTGGCTCAACACCGGATGGAATCAGTTATGCCGGCGCTGCCTGGGCGTTCACTAATCGCTTGCATTTAATGACACAAGCAAGTGCTGTAGGTTTTACGACCGACGGAACCATCATGGCGGGTATAGGTTATCGTGGTTTTATGAAAGGGACAGATACGGTAGCAAAGTTTGGCGGATATCTCGAAATTGGATATGTAGCCGGAAGATTTTCTGATTCTACTTCGCGTTCAACCAATGCAGCAGCGAAACAATTTGGCAGCAGAGACGGCTATGTGGTTATTGATATGTCAAGTAAATATCAGGGCGGTTACTGGGGATATTGTTTGATGGTTCGTGATGGGAAACGCGAATTGTACACCGGAAGCAGAGTACAATTTCTTCGTGCGTCGGAAATAAAGTACAATGCACAATTATTTGTTCCGCTTGCAGATGGGAGCTTTGTTCCTACTTCGCAATTCGTTACCAATCCCGATGCAGCGCGCAATACCACGATAGCCAACGTCTATCTCGGTTATCGTTTCGGATGGAAATATTGTCGCATTACAGCGCAAGCGCAGTGGCGATTTCAATATACCGGCATGCAACTAAATAACCATTGGAAACGCTGGAGTGCAGCAACCGGATTTGTAGCGATTACGATACCTTTGGGTAGAAAATAATTTGATCATGCGTCAACTAAGCTTCATTTTGTGGATGGTCCTTTGTCTATTGCTATCCGGAGTTTCCGGCTGCGAAAATGATCCGCCTGCCCCCAAGTACAATACCAAACACACCATTATTATTGTGGTGGATGGACCGCGCTGGTCGGAAACATGGGGCAATCCGCAACACACATTCATTCCTTACCGCGATACGGCAATCCGACCATATTCGCGTTTTTATTCTTTTTGTTACAACGACGGTGAAACAGTTACCAATTCCGGCCATACTGCGATAACTACAGGTGTTTACGAGAGTGTGGAAAACAGTGGGCAGGAGTTGCCAACATTGCCCGGCATATTTCATTGTTATCGCAAGTTCACGGGCGCGCTTCCGGAGAAGACCTGGGTTGTTGCATCGAAAGATAAATTGAATATTCTCGCAGGTTCTAAAGACACAACGGTAATGCAGTATGCCCCGCGATATGATTGTGGCATCAATGGACCGGGTTCGGGTTATCGTGATGATACTACAACATGCCGAGTAGCATTGAATGTTCTTCGAACGCATCAACCCGATATGATGCTGATTAATTTTAAAGAACCCGATGCTTCCGGGCACACAGGAGTGTGGCCATTATACATCAGCGGTGTCAGAAGCTCTGATTCTTTGGTGCACGTAATTTGGAATTATGTTCGCAATAGCCCTTATTACAAACACAATACAACAATTATTATCACCAACGATCACGGTCGCCATACCGATGGTAATCAGGATGGCTTTCGCAGTCACGGCGATAATTGCGAAGGATGCAAACATATCGAGTTACTCATTGCCGGTCCGGATGTAATTGCGGGAGAAGAGCAGCAGCGGGTTTCTCAGCGTGATATTGCACGAACTGTATCAACCCTAATGGGTTTTCGAATGCCAACAGGCGATGGTAAACTTCTGCCACTCCGATAAGAAGTTGTTCACACTTATATGCTGAAACATTACAGTTGCTCAAGCCGCGCGCTGAGCCTGTAAAAATTGGTAAATTTGACTCCTATGTTAAAACAGGAAACAGCAGGCGGAAAAAGCGGAAAAGCATCCGGAGGTAAATTCTGGATACGTTTATTTTGGTTTATTCTGTTTGCACCCCTCATCGGATTTATCACGCTCATTGCGGGTATTGCCTTATTTGCCGATTTGCCCGATGTAGAAGAATTGCAAAATCCGGAGAGTAATCTGGCCACGGTAATTTATTCTGCGGATAACAAAGAGTTGGGTCGTTTTTATGCGGAGAACCGCGTGAATGTTAAGTACACGCAAATTGACCATGATGTGATTGATGCGCTGATTGCGACGGAAGATGAACGTTATTTCGATCATTCGGGTATTGATGGGAGAAGTTTGGTGCGCGCAGTAGTGAAGATGGGGAAAGGGGGCGGAGCTTCTACTATTACGCAGCAATTGGCGAAAATGCAGTTTCACCAGGAAGAAGCGGAGCGCGCTTCATTTATGGAACGTGTGTATCAAAAGTTGAAGGAATGGATCATTGCAATTCGACTTGAACGGTTGTATACGAAAGAAGAAATTCTCGCTCTGTATTTAAACAAGTTTGATTTTAACTACAATGCAGTTGGTATTAAGTCGGCAGCTAAAGTGTATTTCAGCACGTCACAGGATTCGTTGAAAATTGAAGAGGCTGCAATGCTGGTGGGAATGTGTCAGAATCCGTCACGTTGGAATCCGATTAAATTTCCGGAGAATGCAGTTAAGCGCAGAAATACGGTTATGGCTCAAATGGTGAAAAACGGAAAGTTGACACAACAACAATTCGATTCGCTTAAATTACTCCCCATCAAAACACGATTCAATCCGGAAAGTCATAACGAAGGATTAGCTCCTTATTTCCGTGAATATTTGCGCGACAATTTCTTAAAGAAATGGTGTTCCGAAAATTTAAAACCAAATGGGAAACCGTATGATTTGTATCGCGATGGACTTCGCGTGTACACCACGATCGACACGCGTATGCAGCGTCATGCGGAAGAAGCGGTAACCGAGCACATGACGGATCTGCAAGGGCGTTTTGATGAAACGTTGAAGAACAAAAAAAATGCACCGTTCAGTTGGCGCGTAAAGAAGGAAGAGATTGATGCAATGATGAACTCAGCGAAAAAGCGTTCGGAACGTTATCGCAAATTGAAGAAAGCCGGAGCTTCCAATAAGGAAATAGAAGATTCATTTAACAAGAAAGTAGAAATGACCGTCTTCTCGTGGAAAGGTGACATCGATACTGCCATGACTCCGATGGATTCTATTCGCTATTACAAACGGTTTTTGAGAACAGGGTTTATGGCGATGGAACCACAAACAGGTTACATACGCGCTTGGGTTGGAGGAATCAATTTCCGTCATTTTAAATACGACCAGGTAAAAGAAGGAAGACGTCAGGTGGGTTCTACATTCAAGCCATTTGTGTACGCATTAGCTATTCAGGAAGGTTGGTCGCCGTGTGATCAGATTCCGAATGTACGTACATGCATCACTACTGAAGACAATAAGGAATGGTGTCCGAATAACTCGGATAATAAATTGGATGGGCAAATGTTAACATTGAAAAAGGCATTGGCAAATTCTGTAAACTATGTTACGGCTCACATTATGAAACAATTTGGTCCGCGTGCTGTAGTTACGTTTGCAAAGTCGGTAGGCATTACAGCGCCTCTGGATCCCGTGCCATCCTTGTGTTTGGGAACAGCAGATATTTCTGTTTTCGAAATGGTCGGAGCAAATAGTACGTTTGCCAACAGAGGAACATACATTGAACCAACGTTTATTACGCGTATTGAGGATAAGAACGGTAAAGTATTGATGGAATATATTCCGAAATCGAATGAGGCAATGAGTGAAGAAAAAGCATACCTCATGACCGCATTAATGAAAGGTGTTGTGGATGCCGGTACGGGAGGACGATTGAGAGGAAAGTATAAACTCACAAACCCGATTGCCGGTAAAACAGGAACTACACAGAATAACTCGGACGGTTGGTTCATAGGATTAACACCGGATTTGGCGGCAGGTTGCTGGGTAGGCGGTGAGGATCGCAGTATTCATTTCGATCGCACGGCAGAAGGGCAAGGAGCGAGCATGGCGTTACCGATTTGGGGATTGTTCTTTCAAAAAGTTTTTGCGGATAAATCACTGAACGTTTCGAAAGGCGACTTTGCAAAACCGAAAAATCTTAACATGGACTTAGATTGTTCGAAATACGAAAAAGAAGGTGGAACGTTGTTTGGCAATGATAATGACGATCTTTGGGGCGAGTAAATCAGCACATAAAAATTGATGTATGAATAAAGTAGTTGCAAATGCCGAAGAGGCAATTAAGGATATTAAGGACGGATCCACGCTGATGTTGGGTGGTTTCGGGTTGTGCGGCATTCCTGAGAATTGTATCGGGGCATTGGTAAACAAAGAAGTAAAGAATCTTACGTGCATTTCCAACAATGCCGGCGTTGATGATTTTGGTATTGGCCTGATGTTGCAAAAACGCATGGTGAAAAAAATGATTTCATCCTACGTTGGAGAGAATGCGGAGTTTGAACGCCAATTACTCAGCGGCGAGTTAGAAGTAGAATTAATTCCACAGGGAACATTGGCTACACGTTGTTTGGCTGCAGGTTATGGTATGCCGGCAATTTTCACACCTGCGGGTGTAGGAACAGAAGTGGCGCAAGGTAAAGAAACCCGCGTATTCAATGGTAAGGAATATTTAATGGAATACGCATTTGACGCAGACTTCGCCATTGTAAAAGCATGGAAAGGTGACACTGCAGGGAATTTGATTTTCCGTATGACGGCTCGCAACTTCAATCCGATGATGGCTATGGCCGGAAAGATCACTATTGCTGAGGTAGAAGAACTCGTGCCTGAGGGTGAATTAGATCCGGATCAGATTCATACACCGGGCATATACGTGCATCGTATATTCCAAGGTAATAATTACGAAAAACGGATTGAGCAACGCACCGTGCGTAAAAAAGCCGACGCATAAATTCTTTTCGTGTCTGAAATTGCCCCGACAACACCACGTGTGCATTTCAAGAACCTGGACATTCTCCGGTTTGTTGCTGCGTTTGCAATAGTTGTATTGCACGGGCATATTGCAGTAAGTAACTGGATGGGCTATCCTATCCCGTTTCGGGAAAACATCAAAAATAAAGATGTGCCGAACGAATGGGGTGTAGAACTCATGCGTGTGGTAGAGAACTGGAGTATCGGTGTTGATTTTTTCTTTCTCATTTCCGGGTTCCTGATCACGTATCTCATGATCACGGAAATCAAAGCTGTCGGTACGTTACACGTTGGCAAATTTTACGTGCGCCGCTTGTTACGCATTTGGCCGTTGTATTTTTTAATTCTTTGTACAGCTCCTTGGTGGACGGCAATTAGCGGTATGCCCGAACCCGATTACTTGTGGAACGCCTTATTCTTGAATAACTACAAAGCCATTTTTGCAGGCGCGATGGAACCGGGATTCGCACATTACTGGTCCATCTGTGTGGAAGAGCATTTTTACATCGTGTGGCCGATATTGTTATGGCTGATTCCCGTGAGACGTTTGCCGTGGTTGTTTGCTGCCGTAATCGTCGGAGCCGTTGCGTTTCGCTTCTCTGCCTTTTTTCTTATCGAGGAACATTATAACCATGCCAAACTCAACATTTTGTCGCGTATGGATACGATGGCGATTGGTGCGTGGATAGCCTGGTACTATTTCAAGAAACCGTTTACGTTTAATGTTAGTGCCGGATGGCGTATGGCGGTGTATGCGCTCTTCGCAGCAGGAATGTTGTTCGACAACATTCATGAATACGGCAACTTATTGTCCTTTGTTTTTAAACGCAATTTGTACACGTTGTTCTGCGCATTCTTATTAGTGAACTATTTGTTCAATCCAAATGCGTGGTTCAACTTTAAAAAGAAGAACGTGCTTCACTACTTCGGTAAGATATCGTACGGATTGTATATGTATCACAACATCGTGTTTTACTTTCTGTTTAATGAGATTATATATAAATATCAATTGTTGAGTGTCTTTTGGTTTTGGCCCATTTATCTGCTCATCGTTTTCGGGTTATCGGCGCTCAGCTACGAGCTTTTTGAAAAGCACTTTTTGAAACTGAAAGACCAATTTGCGGTGGTTCAAACCCGACGCTAATTGTGTATTTTTGAAATGTCGAATCAGATACTAAGATTTTAATATCAACGAATACGATATGTTAGACAAGAACGGAATTGCGAAACGCATTGCACAGGAATTGAGAGATGGTTATTACGTTAATTTGGGAATTGGTATTCCTACGTTAGTGGCCAATTATATTCCGGAAGGAATGAATGTTGTGTTGCAATCGGAAAATGGCCTGTTAGGTATTGGCCCGTTTCCTTTCGAAGGAGAAGAAGATCCGGATTTGATCAACGCCGGAAAACAAACTATTACTACAATGCCGGGTTCTGTGTTTTTCGATTCAGCAATGAGTTTCGGAATGATACGTGCGGGCAAAGTGCATCTTACCATTTTAGGTGCGATGGAAGTTAGTGAACGAGGCGATATCGCGAACTGGAAAATTCCGGGGAAGATGGTGAAAGGAATGGGTGGTGCGATGGATTTGGTAGCATCAGCGAAAAATATTATTGTTGCCATGCAGCATGTGAATAAAGCAGGTGAATCTAAATTGCTTCCTGAATGTTCATTGCCTTTAACGGGCGTTGGATGCGTGAAGAAGATCGTTACTGAGTTGGCCGTGCTTGATGTGGTGCCCGGTAAAGGTTTTGTGTTGCTCGAGCGCGCGCCGGGAATTTCTGTTGATGAAATTAAAAATGCAACAGCGGGGAAGTTGGTAATAGAAGGAGATATTCCTGAAATGCAACTCAATTAATCTCATTATCGTGCTGCAGCGCATTTTAGACAGGTATCAGCTTTCGCTGTCGTTTGTGCTGATGACGATGCTTACCGTGATTTATGTCGCGGTGCTCATTTTTCTTAACGAGGGTGTGTTGGATGAAGGTGATGGAGTCAGTCACTATACCATCTCGCGTTATTCATGGCAACATCCGGAATTGTTGGTGAATCATTGGGGTAAACCTTTGTTCACGTTGCTTTCGTCTCCTTTCGCCCAATTCGGAATTAAAGGAATCGCCGTATTTAATTTGATTTTATTTTTTGTCAGCACTCTGTGCTTATATCGCATTGTACAACGCTTCAACCTTCCGCACGCATGGTTAATTCCCATCCTGTTGGTTGCTTCGCCTGAATATTTGCATAATTTACTTGCAGGACACACGGAGATTTTATTCGGCACACTTTTATTATTCGTGATTGTACAAATGCTCAAACAACATTGGGCGCTAGCTGTTGTCTTGTGTTCATTGCTGCCATTTTCACGAAGTGAGGGAATGTTGCCGGTATTGGTGTTGGGAGGAGTTCTTGTACTTCAGCGTCAATGGAAATTTATACCGTTACTACTGTCCGGCTTCACCGTGTACGCAGTAGCAGGTGAACTATTAACGGGACAGTTCTTATGGTACTTTACACAAGATCCCTACGGTGGATTTAAATCTGTTTATGGTAGCGGTCCTTGGCATCACTTTTTATCTAATGCTCCTACTATCTTCAGTTTTAGCGGGGTACTATTACTCGTGATAGGTGGATTTTATTTTACAGATCGTTTATTAAAACGAAATTGGCCATATCGGGATATACTGCTGTTTGGCGGAATAGTATTCATTGGAGTTTTCGCTGCACACTCGGTGTTGTGGGCGAAAGGTTTAAAAGGTTCGCTTGGACTGTTGCGTGTTATGGTTGGTATTGTTCCCCTTGCTGTTCCGGTGATGCTGTATGGTTTGAATAAAGTAAACTTAGAGTCAAGATTAATTCGGATTACGTCTTTGGGTGTCTTGTTAATATTCGGCATCACAGAGCCTTATCGTCAATATCAATTGCCCAAAAAACCTACTGTGTTGGAGGAGCTGATGCGCGAAGCAGGCTTGTGGACCAAACAAATTAAGCAGTCAGGGAAGATGAACCCGAAAATAATTTCAACGCATAACAACTTAATTGCGTTCTATGCTGGAATTGATCCGCATGACATGGAATCGCATCCCAACTTTTGGTTTATCGGACCGCCTTTCGAAAAGTTTGGATCTGATGACTTGATCATTTGGGAAACGCAATTTGGTGCTGTTGAGGGAGGCATGTCGAAAGACACGATTGAACGTTATGGATTTAACCTGTTGCGACGCATTCCTGTCGGTAACAAGGATGGGAATTTGAAAGGAGAGGGCTACGAGGTTCGTGTCTACACCAAACATGCAATTGATGCGGATACTGTG
>JAJTEY010000068.1 GCA_021299855.1 Bacteroidota bacterium
TGGCGATCCACACGACGCGAATCGTGACGTTCGGTACCGATAATAGCCAAACCACCCGCTTCTTTAACTCCGGGTCCTAACTTAATATCCGTACCACGACCTGCCATGTTGGTAGCAATGGTTACTGTTCCTGCTTTACCCGCTTCCGCTACAATGTCCGCTTCTTTCTGGTGCAACTTCGCGTTAAGTACGTTGTGCTTGATATTGCGCAACTTCAACATTCGGCTGAGTAACTCGGAAATTTCAACGGATGTTGTACCCACAAGAACAGGACGTCCTTGCTCAACACACTTTACAATTTCATCAATTACCGCATTGTATTTTTCACGTTTGGTTTTGAACACCAAATCTTCCATGTCTTTACGCTGAATGTTGCGATTGGTTGGAATCGTTACTACATCCAGTTTATAAATACTCCAGAATTCCTGTGCTTCAGTCTCCGCGGTACCGGTCATGCCGGCTAACTTGTGGTACATGCGGAAGTAATTCTGTAATGTGATCGTTGCATACGTTTGTGTAGCCGCTTCAATCTTTACATTTTCTTTCGCTTCAATAGCCTGGTGTAACCCGTCGGAATAACGACGACCTTCCAACACACGACCGGTTTGCTCGTCAACAATTTTAACCTTGCCGTCAGCAACAATATATTCATCATCACGCTCAAACAAACAGTATGCTTTCAATAACTGCTGCATGGAGTGGACACGTTCCGACTTGATATTATAATCGCGGATGATTTCTTCTTTCTTGATCAATCGCTCTTGGTCGTCCGTGATATTCTTCTCTACTTCATTCAACTCGATAGACAAGTCAGGAAGAATAAAGAAGTTCGGATCTTCGATACTTCCGGATAAGAGATCAATCCCTTTATCGGTAAGTTCGATGGTGTTGTGTTTTTCGTCAATTACAAAATACAACTCCACGTCCACCTTCGGCATTTCGCGGTTGTTATCTTGCATGTAGTAGTTCTCCGTTTTTTGCAAAAGCTGACGAACGCCTTGCTCGGATAGGAACTTAATTAATGCTTTATTTTTCGGTAAGGCACGGTGACAACGTAACAACATCATTCCCGCTTCTTTTTCTTTCTCTTTGTTGTTGCTGCTGTCTGCGAATAATTTTTTCGCATCGGCAATCAACGTATTCACGTATGTACGTTGTGCAGTGACCAATTTTTCTACACGAGGTTTTAATTCGGTAAACAAGTGGTTGTTGCTGCGTTGTGTAGGACCTGCAATAATCAACGGTGTACGCGCATCATCGATTAATACGGAATCCACTTCATCCACAATGGCGAAGTGATGCTTACGTTGCACGAGTTCTTCCGGAGAACGCGCCATGTTATCACGCAAGTAATCGAAACCAAATTCGTTGTTGGTGCCGTATGTGATATCAGCCAAATACGCACTGCGACGTTGCGGTGAATTCGGTTCGTGCAGGTCGATACAATCTACGGTAAGTCCAAGGAATTCGAACAACGGACCATTCCATTCAGCGTCACGACGGGCAAGATAATTGTTCACCGTAACCAGATGCACGCCGCGACCGGGAAGCGCATTGAGGTAAACAGGTAATGTTGCTACGAGGGTTTTTCCTTCGCCCGTAGCCATTTCAGAAATTTTACCTTGATGCAAAACCGTACCACCAATCAACTGCACATCATAATGCACCATGTTCCACACCACTTCTGTGCCGGCAGCCACCCACGAATTTTTCCATGTAGCCTGATCACCGTTGATCTCGACATTTGGTTTTCGGATAGAAAGGTTACGATCGTGATCCGTAGCCTGAACTTTGATTTCCGTGTTTTCCGTAAAACGACGCGCAGTTTCTTTCACCACAGCGAATGCTTCAGGAAGTAATTCCAAAAGGATCTCTTCAATTTTTTTGAGTTGCGCTTTTTCCAACGCATCAATTTCGTTGTAGATACTTTCCTGATCGTCGATGGAAAGGCCCGGCTGAAGTGCTTCTGCTTTCAGTTTTTCGATTTCCGCAGCTTCATCTTTGATGTATTCGGAAATACGCTGACGAAATTCCTGCGTCTTATGACGTAACTGGTCGTTCGTTAAGGTTTTATAACTGGCGAAATGCTCATTAATGGCCTCCACATAAGGCATGATCTCTTTCACATCACGCTCTGATTTGGATCCGCCCATGAGCTTGGCGATACTTTTGGTAATAAAGTCGAACATTCTAAAGCACTTTACGCCCTGCCGGGCTCGATTTTTAAGGATAGCAAATGTAATCAATTTCGGGGTGGCGCGAGGCTATTCCGAAGCCGATTACAAGTCAATTATTGTTCCGAAATACAATTGCCTGACAGATTAGCAGCAATAAAAAACCCCGCATTTGCGGGGCTTTGAAAATTAAGATCGATTAATACTCGTCTTCGTTGAAGAAGAAGTCTTCTTTAGTCGGATAGTCCGGCCAGATTTCTTCAATGGTTTCATACGCTTCACCTTCGTCTTCAATTTCCTGAAGGTTTTCAATGACTTCCATAGGTGCACCGGAACGGATCGCGTAGTCAATAAGTTCCTCTTTGGTTGCAGGCCAAGGAGCGTCTTCGAGGTAAGAGGCTAGTTCAAGAGTCCAGTACATAACACAAATAGTTTAGAATTGATAATTAAAACGTTACCAAAAGAAAAATGTTACATGGGTTATTCACCAATTTTCTACCGGTTTATTTTCGTGCAAAAGTAGAAATTTCGGTATCGGTTCGACGGTAAACACAAAAAAAATTCGACATCGTAACAAACTGATACTTAAGGAATAAGGAAAATGTCAACAATTTTATACTTTGGAATACACGTAAAACGCACTACATACGCGGTTTCCAAGGTGTTTCGGTGACATTTAACCGATGTGAAAATTGACGACTCAACATGAATAAGTAGTCGGATAATCGATTCAGATATTTTACAATGAGTGGATCCACCGGAGCGGTTTCCGTTAAATGAATGACATTTCGTTCCGCACGACGACAAACACATCGGGCAACATGACAGTGTGACACTGCAGGATGTCCTCCGGGCAACACAAAACTCTTCATTGGAGGCACTTCTTCGTTAATCGTATCAATCGCGCGTTCCAAAACAGCAATATCGGATTCCGCAATTTGTGGCAATTCCATTTTGTTTTTCTCCGGATCTGCCGCCAACAATGATCCAATGGTAAATAGGCGATCCTGAATTTCAATTAATAACGATAACGTATTTTCATCCGTGGTCTGATCGCGTAACATTCCGATCCATGAATTCAATTCATCTACCGTTCCGTACGATTCAATACGAATATGATGTTTCGGTACTCGTGTTCCTCCAATGAGAGAAGTCTGTCCCTGATCGCCGGTTTTCGTGTAGATTTTGAAAGTCATGGTGCGTAATTAAAATGGATGCGTTGTAAAGAATATTGCTGTATCAACAACTCATGTCTTGCGAATGTTCGCGTTGAGTTCATCACGTTCCACCAAACCATCCTTCAAACGAACGATGCGGTGAGCGTATTGTGCTATGTCTTCTTCGTGCGTAACAACAATAATGGTATTTCCTGCTTCATGGATGGCTGCAAACAACCCCATGATTTCAATGGAAGTTTTCGAATCCAAATTTCCCGTTGGTTCATCTGCAAGAATAATTGCAGGATCGTTTACTAATGCACGCGCAACGGCCACACGTTGACGTTGTCCTCCGGATAATTCATTGGGTTTGTGATGCACACGATCTTTCAAGCCCACTTGCTCCAATACCCGCATGGCTTTTTCTTTACGTGCAGCGGAAGACATTCCGGCATACACTAATGGCAACATCACATTTTCCAATGCGGTTGATCGTGGCAACAAGTTGAATGTCTGAAATACGAAACCGATTTCTTTGTTACGCACTTCCGCCAATTCATCATCGCTCATGCGCGCCACCGATTTACCGTTCAATACATATTCGCCGGCAGATGGCGTATCGAGACAACCTAGCATATTCATCAACGTGGATTTGCCGGAACCAGATGGGCCCATCAGTGCAACGTATTCATTCTTCTTCACATTTAAGGAAACGTCACGAAGTGCATGAATCGTTTCACTGCCGATGGTGTAGGTTCGGGCAATGTGCGAGATTTCTATGATATTTCCGGTTGTCATATTGCAAAGTTACGGTTTAACAAGTTGCTTCAGCGATTTGTTTTATCACCAACGCAATATGAAATGTTCTTTACGTTGTTGCGGTCGTAACATTACAATGCCGATATCGAAAAGATCCATGGTGCAATGCAAATCTTCGTCTGCAATAATACTGTTCCAGGCGCGCTCCATTTCTTCCGACCAATGAATGTCATCAAATACCAATACGGATTCATCCTTCAAATACGGTTTAATCGTTTGGTAATAATTGATGGTTGGTTCGTACCGATGATTACCATCGATAAAGATGAAATCCGGCGAAGAATTTTCGTGCAGCACTTGTTTTAATTGCTCTTCAAATGATCCGACAACCAGACGACATGGCAGCTGCATAGTGTCAAATCCGCGTTGTGCAACAGCAGCCGTTTCGGGACAGCCTTCCAAAGTTGTAACGGTTGCTTGTGGTTGTGCCTGTTGCAAATACAGGGCTGTTACGCCTAATGATGTACCCAACTCCAAGATGGTTTGGGGTTGAAAACGTTGCACTAAACGATGCAATAGTCGAGCCGTGCGCGCAGGTTTAAGAGAACGTTTCGCAATTGTGCTAATGGCAATGGATCCCGAGGCTCCGGTGCCGAAATCTGTTTTATGAATTTGCTGCGAATTGTTCAGACATTTTTCGCGCCAAAGCTCGGCTTTGTTCTCTCCGGTAATGGGTTGATCCGGAAAAGTGGTGTTCATCAAATCGAAGACAAAGGGCGAATGCACACCGTGTCTGTTCACCGATTGTAATTGATGAAGAAGAAATGCTTTGGTTTGAAACAACAAACTCACTTACAAACCTATAATCTTGAATTCCGTACGACGATTGATCTGTCTGTTCTCGGGAGTATCGTTCGGAACAACGGGTTGTGTATCGCCGTAACCTTTGTACGTTAAACGACTTGCATCAATACCATTTGCAACAAGATAGTTGTACACCGACTTTGCACGATTTTCGGAAAGTGTCTGGTTCATCTTCTTATCACCCACATTATCGGTGTGACCGCTGATTTCGATTTTGATGTTCGGGTTGTTGTTCATGAAAGCAATCAATTTTCCTAACTCCGCTTTCGATTCCGGACGTAAATCAAACTTCGCAGTTTCGAAGAAGACGTTTTTCAATACCACTTTAGCATTGAGCTCTAGAGGAATCAAAGGCACATCCATCAAGAAAGGTTTGCTTGGATCTGTGGCTTCTTTCATGAAGAATGTTTCGGAGAAGAAACAATATCCGGGACTGTTAACGTTAAGTGCATAGTTCTTATTAATCGGAAGCACTAACAAAAATTCGCCGGTAACAGGATCAGATTTAGAACTGATGAAAGTCTTACCCGTTGATACATCAATAAGTTCAAATTCTGCTCCCAAAGGTTTTTTCGTTTTACTGTTGTACACTTTCCCTTTCATGTACGAAACGCCTTGCGGACGAATAGGCTTGGGCAATTCAAACATGTACATGTCATCGCAACCTAAACCGCCTTCGCGTGTAGATGAATAATAGGCATACTGTCCGCCGGCGTTTACAATCAAACCACTTTCATTTCCTGAAGTGTTAATCGGATATCCCAAGTTTTGCGGTTCGCCCCAATTGCCGGCAGAATCTCGACGGCATACATACAAGTCGAGTCCGCCCATACCAATGTGCCCGTCTGATGCGAAGTATAAAGTTTGATTGTCAGGATGAATAAACACGGCTTCTTCATTGCCGGGCGTATTAATTTTTGCACCCAGATTTACCGGTGTGCTCCATTGGTTGTTCGGACCCAATTCCGACATCCAGATATCACCATTACCGTAACCACCTTTACGATTGCTGACGTAGTATAAAGTTTTGCCATCGCTGGAAAAAGAAGGTTGAGTTTCCCAACTAGCAGTATTCAAAGGCGCACCAACGTTGGCAGGACGACTCCATTGTCCATCCACTTTCTTAGAAAAGAAAATATCACAACTTCCAAATCCTTGTCGCCCCGCACCATAACCATCATAACCTTCGCAGGCAGCAAAAAACAAAAAACGTCCGTCTGCAGATAGGGAAGGAGCGCCTTCGTTAGTGGGGGTATTAATGGGAGGTCCTAATGCTTTCGCCAGAGACCATGTTCCGTCCGATTGCTGATAGCTGATGTAAAAATCTTCCTGAGAGCGTTGTTTGGCGCCGGTTTTAGGATCAACAACAATTTCATTGCGTGTAAACAAGAACGTACTTTCATCGGCGGTGATGTTCGGAAAGTACTCACATTCTTTCGAATTAATCATATCACCCATGTTCACGGGTTTAAACGGAACAGGATTGGCCATCGCGCGAATGGCAAAGTCGCACGACTTAATTCCGTTCTCTGCTTGCTCAATATCCATGGGCTTTGTGGAGCTTCGTTTCATGGACAAGAACATTTCGTAATCTTTTTTAGCATCCTCGTATTTGCCGAGTTTTAATTCCGCATTAGCGCAATCGAGGTACGAGTAATACGAGAACTTGGGATTTAATGCGAATGCTTTTTTGTATTCATCAACAGCCTTTTGCCATTCTTGCTTAGCATTGTGAATATCCGCCTGCAACAAATAACACTCAATGAAATTCGGATCGGCGTCTTTCGCTTTTTGCAATTCGGCAATAGCTAAGTCAAATTGATAGTACGCGAGATAACTTTCGGCTTGCTTATACGCCTTCACTGCTTTTTTATTGGTAGAGCTGTATTGAGCAGGTGGCTGAGCTTTGCAGGAGAAGGCAAATGCGATGAGAAAACTGAATACAAAAAAACGTGTCATCGTGGTGATAGTTCTTAGGGTATAATGCATGTTCTTATAACAAGATACAATTTGTAAAGAAACATTCCAACGCGGGTGCTGCATGACGTAATCAATGATCTGTGGTAATATTTCAGCACTTTTACTCCATTCCGGTTGTAAAAACAATAAGCAATCGGGGCCCACTTTTGTGGCATTTTCTTCGGCCCAGCGGAAATCATCTTTGTTATAAACGATGACTTTTAATTCGTCTGCACGAAGGAAATTTTCTTCACGCGGAGGAGACGTTTTTTTCGGTGAAAGACATACCCAGTCCCAGTCGCCGGTTAATGTGTACGCGCCGGAAGTTTCAATGAATGTTTGCACGCCATTCTCTTTCATGCGATGCGTCAAATAATCCAATTGAAACGCACTGGGTTCTCCGCCTGTAACTACTATCGCTCGTGCCGGATATTGTAATGTGTGCGCAACAATATCGTCTGCAGCAGTTAACGGATGTGCATTAACGTCCCAACTTTCTTTCACATCGCACCAATGACAGCCCACATCACATCCTCCTAAACGAATGAAATATGCAGGTTTTCCGGAGTGATGACCTTCGCCCTGGATGGTGTAAAATTCTTCCATCAGAGGCAAGGCTCTTCCTGAATTCAGCAGTGCACTTTGTTCGGGTGTTAATGAAGATGGCGTTACGTTGCCGATAAATTTCATGCGACAAAGGTAACGGGAATTATTTCCCCATCAGCGCAGATGCTGCAATCCACGCCAGAAGTCCGGCGCCCACTTCCAGCGATTTCGGATCTACATCAAATTCGGGCGTATGCACACCATGCGTATTGCGACCATCGGGTGATGCCGTACCTAAGCGATAAAAACAAACAGGTTTGCGTTGCGAAAACCACGCAAAATCTTCCGCGGTCATGCGTAATTCAAGTTCCTTAACCTGCTCTTCACCTAAATATTCCCGGGCTGCAGCACGTGCATGATTTGTTACGTGATCATCGTTCACTAAAAACGGATATCCTTTATCAATACGGAATTCGCAAGAACCGCCGGCATTTGCTGCAATTTCTTGGGCAACCTGCTGCATATAAGTATGTGCCGATTCACGCCATTCTTCATTCATGGTGCGAAAGGTTCCCTGAAGTTTCACTTCCGCCGGAATAACGTTGGTAGCACCAAGTCCTTCAATTTTACCGAATGCCAGCACCGTTGGTGCATTATGTTGTTTGAGCAACGCTATCGGTTCTTCCATAAAATCGCGTTGCAAACGATCGATGATGCGTGCAGCAATAACCAATGGATTGATATAATCTTTAGGCATAGCAGCATGTCCGGGTTTACCTTTTACGGTAACGTGAAGTTCATCGGTAGAAGCCATGTACATGCCATTGCGAAAACCAACACAACCTGCAGGTAAACTTGGAAATACATGTTGCGCAATCAACAAGTCCGGTTCAGGATTTTCCAAAACGCCTTCATCAATCATGAGTGCAGCACCACCGGGTAACACTTCTTCTCCCGGTTGAAAAATGAGTTTAATCGTTCCGGATAGATGTGCGCGAAGTCCGAATAAAATTTTTGCAGCACCGAGTAAACAAGTGGTGTGAACGTCGTGTCCGCATGCATGCATCACTCCCGGATTTTTAGAAGCATACGTCGCATCACTTTTTTCTTGAATAGGCAAAGCATCTAAGTCGGCACGCAACGCCACCACTTTTCCGGGATGAGCACCTTCAATAATACCGACAATACCGGTTGGTGTGCAGCGTGTAGTGGTAATGCCGATTTTATGCAGTTCTTCTTCCACAAAATTGGCCGTAGCGAATTCGTGAAAAGAAAGTTCAGGATGTGCATGCAAATGATGACGCACAAAACTTAAGTGTGTCGCTAAAGTTTTCGCTTCTTTCTTGATGTAATCGGGAATGAAATGTGCATCCATACTTAAAAATCCAAACTGAATGATAAGTACGTGGTGCGAGGTAACACCACACGATCTTCAACGCCCCAAGCCCAGTCAACACGCACAAAATAACCCCAGATGCGCGATCGTAATCCGAATCCGTAACCACCAACAATCGGTTCTTTGTGTGTAGTTAAAACAACGGTAATCGGATTTCCTGTTGAAGAAACAACGGTTGTATTGAGTGAATTGTCCGGATCGTAAGGATTGGTGCCGGTCCACGCTGTACCGATATCACCGAAACCAACGATCTGGAAGTTGTTGATGAAATCACTTCGCAAAGGACGATTGAATAAATAGCGGAATATCGGAACGCGCAATTCGGAGTTGATGATCGCATAACTGTTTCCGTTACGAATATTCTGATAGAAGCCACGCATAGGTGTTACGATAGTTTGATACGCATAACCTTTATCGGTAGCAATATTCACACTTTGATCAAATCGCGGAATCAGCCAGTTGTCCACACCGCCCATGTAATACACCAGTTTGTCGTTTCCGAACGATGTTGCTGCCGAGAAACGCGTTGCCCATACAATTTCGCGATGGACTTTTTGATAATAACGGAGATCAAATCCGGCAACGTATAAATCGTTTTTTAGTTTACGATTGTCTTTCTTTTCCGCGCGCACCAAGCTGTCTAAGCCCTGGAAGGTTTCGAAGAAAACTTTGAAACGCAAACCATTGTACAAGTTAAGTCCGCGCTTAATGGTATTGTCGTAAATCAATTCTACTTTGGCGTTGGCCGAATTGTAATGAATGCTG
>JAJTEY010000069.1 GCA_021299855.1 Bacteroidota bacterium
ATAAAATGCGAGCGCGAACCTGATTCCCGAACAAGGAACCCGTAAAAGAGCACACGATTAGAAAAACTAGTATTCGATTCATCATTTCAAATATTCGTCAATTAAACGAGCTGTTGTAGCAGATGCACCGCCTTGCTCAGACAGTTTGCGGTGCAATCTTTCATAATCGGACAGCATTTCATTACGTGCATCACCATCATCCGCAATCTGTTTGAGCTGTGCCGCAATAATTTCAGGTGTACACCTATTTTGAATTAATTCGGTAACGATCTCCTGATCCATCACCAAATTGACCAGTGAAATGTATTTAACTTTCACCAACTGTTTCGCTATTAAATATGAAATAGCACTTCCTTTATAACAAACTACCTGAGGCACTTTAAACAATGCTGTTTCTAACGTTGCAGTTCCTGATGTTACCAAAGCAGCTCGTGCATGTTGAAGCAGATTATAAGTTTCCCCAAATACTACCGGTACTTTGGAATTACCCATAACCGACTCATAATATGATGCTGTTTGACCCGGAGCTCCTGCAATCACAAAATCATATTGCGGAAATTGTTTCGCCGCCGCCAGCATTAACGGTAACATGGTTGCAATTTCTTGTTTTCTGCTACCCGGCAATAATGCTACGATAGGCTTTTCCGTTGCAACAGGAAGATCGCTCTTGGCATTAAAATCAATTGCGTCTAATAGTGGATGCCCAACATAATCAACTGGATACTGATGACGCGCATAAAAATCTTTTTCGAATGGAAGAATACAAAACAGGTGATCGACATTGGCTTTAATTGTGTTCACCCGCGATTCTTTCCATGCCCATATTTGTGGAGAAATGTAATAGATAACACGTATTCCTGCCTTCTTGGCGAATGGTGCAATGCGCAAATTAAATCCGGGGTAATCCACTAATATGATTGCATCGGGTTGCCACGCAGCGATATCTTGTTTTGCTTTCTCAATATTTTGAAGGATGGTTCTGAGGTTCATCAATACTTCCACAAACCCCATGAACGCCAACTCCCGATAATGTTTGACAATGTGCACGCCCTGCTCGTGCATCAAATCTCCTCCCCAGCCTCTAAACTCCGATGATGGTTGTCGCTCACGCAAAGCCTTTACCAAATTAGACGCGTGTAAATCTCCTGACGCCTCTCCGGCTATGATGTAATACTTCATCAGGCAATAAACTTTTCATAAACTACCCACGCTGTATAAAGAATAGTTGCAAATAGAATGCCTCGTCCCGCATTGTAGTATTCGCGCCACAAAAACAAGAAGAACAGAGGAAGATTCGTTGCATAGCATCCCAAACTTATTGCGCCCACAATTACATGTATACGATCAAAATATTCAATAAATCCGCTGAATGAAGTCTGAACGCGATACGTAAACAGATAATACACGAATAAGACAAATACCGGCATTACGAGACCCAGTATGCCGCCTACCGCAATATGATCAAGAGGTCCTTTTTTCATATTCCTTCCAATTGCTTGATGTTGGGCATAACATTGTATGCTGTTAAATCGAATTGCACAGGTACCACAGACACATAATTATGCTGTAGCGCATAGGCATCCGTATCATCTGCTTCGGGTTCAAAATTTTCGAATCGCCCTGTCAACCAGTAATACTTTCGGCCCGCAGGATCTGTGCGCTCATCCAACTCTTCTATCCATGTTCCTTGTGCTTGACGAGCTACACGTAAGCCTTTTATTTCTTCAACCGGGCCTTTAGGTATGTTGACATTCAAACAAACTCCTCGTTCCATTCCATTCTTAAGAACAAATGATATCAATTGTTCCGCATAATGCTGCGCCGCATTAAAATCAGCTTCAATAGAATAATCCAACAGCGAAAAACCAATAGACGGAACGCCTTCTATTGCTCCTTCCATGGCAGCAGACATTGTTCCCGAATAAATTACGTTGATAGAATGATTCGCACCGTGATTAATACCCGACAAACACAAATCGGGTTTACGCGATAACAACTTGTTCACGGCCATCTTCACGCAATCTACCGGCGTGCCGCTGCAACTCCAAGACTGTGCGCCTTCATGTGCATGAACTACTTCTACACGCAACGTTGAGTTTATCGTTATTGCATGCCCCATTCCTGATTGCGGTTTATCCGGTGCTACAACAACAACATCTCCAAACTTCAATGCGGCTTTCACCAATGCACGAATTCCGGGAGCATATATTCCATCATCATTAGTTACCAGAATCAGCGGTCGTTCTTTTGTCATGTTGCAAAGCTACTTAGATCGCTACTTGCGACTTTACTTTGAGAAGTTAAATTATCACAACACCGTGTTAACAAGACCTTGATTAACCCCGACGTTATTCACAATTCATTGTGAATTAACATCCCGCATTCAATTTGTTGATAGAGCCATCATTTCTACGTCATACATTAGTTATACAGTAAAAGGAGTTTTGTAAAACTTCTTCCAACGTGAAAAAAAAGTATTATCCCGTTATCGTATTGTCCGACTTACATCTGGGAACCTCATCCAGCAAAGCAAAAGAAGTCGTTCACTTTCTGAAACATCACAAATGCGATCAACTTATTCTTAATGGAGATATCATCGACGGCTGGCAGTTGCGCAAATCCGGTACCTGGAAAAAGCAGCATTCTAAGTTTTTAAAATTGGTGCTGAAACGAGCGTCTAGAGGATGCGAAGTAATTTATCTGCGTGGTAATCATGATGACTTTTTGGATGAAGTGATACCTTTTAAGCTTGGCCGTTTTTCTATCCGACGCGATTACAAACTCGAAACTCCTGCCGGAAGATATTATGTGGTACACGGTGATTTGTTTGATACAGTTACCACCAAATTAAAATGGATTGCGAAACTCGGGGATATTGGCTATACATTTCTCCTGTGGTTAAACAGACATTACAACGTATATCGCGAACGAAAAGGATTACCGTATTATTCCCTATCGCAAGCAGTTAAAGCCAAAGTTAAAGGTGCGGTCAACTTCATTTCTGATTTTGAAACACAATTATCCGAAGTGGCACGTTCACGGAATTGCAGAGGCATTATTTGCGGTCATATTCACAGTCCTGCTAATAAGTTCATCAATGACATTCATTACTTAAACAGCGGTGACTGGGTAGAGTCGCTGACAGCATTGGTTTTAACACCGGACAGCAACTGGGAAATCATTCATTATTCCGAATGGATCAAACAATTAGCAGAAGCCCATTCAGCGCATGCAGAGCAAGATGTCCTTGATGAGCAAGATCCGGAAGCAGCTGAATTGCTGGCCGCACTGCGCGTTAAATTATCAGCACAATAAATCACACAACATTAGCATCATAGCATGAAAGCGGATAAAAAAGTACTGTTTACTATTCAAGGTGAAGGTCGAGGACATATGACACAAGCGATTGCATTAAAGTCAATACTTGAACAAAATGGCTATACCATATGTGCGGTATTAATTGGAGCAAGCAAAAGACGCGTAATTCCGGAATTCGTAATTAAAAAATTCGCCGGCATTCCTTTAATCAAAATTCCCAGTCCGAATTTTGTATTGAAAGACAATAAAGGAATTGATCTATTTAAAACCTTAATTCACAATGCGCGCGAACTAAGTACATATCACCGCAGCGCGCGTATACTTGCAGATTTAGTCTGCTTTCATCGTCCTGATGTGATCATTAATTTCTACGAACCCATTACTGCATTGTTCGCTTCGAAACATGCTGAACCCAATCGCCCACCTATCATATCTATTGCTCACCAGTATCTCAATAAACACGAGCACTATAAACATCCCCCGGGACATTTTTTGGATCGACTATTTCTCAAAGCATACACCAATTTCACTGCTAAAGGAAGTTCTAAATTGTTAGGACTTTCCATTTATCCGCTACCGCCTGCAAAGCAAAGTTCACGCCTGGCTGTAGTTCCTCCTTTGTTGCGCGGCGAAATCAAGCAATTAAAAACTATTAAAGAAGATTTCTTATTGTGTTATACCGTTAATCCCGGTTACCGTGAGGATCTCATTAACTGGCACCTTGATAATCCGGATACCGAGCTTCACATTTTCACTGATTTGGATGGATCTCATGATACAATAATCGTTCACCCTAACTTAACATTACACCGTTTGAATGATGTTAAGTTTCTTGACTTCATGGCGAGATGCAAAGCGTTAGTAAGCACTGCAGGATTCGAATCGATTTGCGAAGCATATTACCTCGATAAAAAGTGTTTCATGGTTCCGGTTGAAGGGCACTTTGAGCAATTATGCAACGCTTATGATGCAGCCTCTGCAGGTGTTGGCCTAAAGGGCGATAATTTCAATTTAACGCCGTTCCTAAAGTGGCTATCATTGCAACAGCAGTCTAACGGGGGATTTCGGGATTGGGAACAGCAAGCCGGTGCTATGATTCTTGCAGAACTCGACAAAGAATTACTTCAGCAATCGATGTCACCGCAACTCATTCCTGCATAATATAAATTCATGTAGCTTAGCAACAATGAAGAAACGAGTCGCATTCGTCATTAATCCCAATTCAGGACCCGATAAAAAGACCAATCGTCTGGAGTTAATTCAACGCCTGTTGAAGGCAGATTATGATGCGGAGATTTTTCTTTGGAAAAATATTAATGACAAAGATGTCATCTTCAAAAAAGTGCTGGAAGGCAACTTTGATATTGCTGTGGCCGTTGGTGGCGATGGAACTGTAAGTCAGTTGGCGGAAGTTTTAGCCGGAACAAAAATAACTTTAGCAATTCTTCCCTTCGGGTCAGGCAACGGATTGGCGCGTCATCTGGGCATTCCGATGAATCATGCGGAAGCGATGAAGTTAATTAATGATGGAGCCATTGTTGAAATGGACTGTCCTGAAGTAAACAATCAGCCGTTCTTTTGCACTTCCGGTGTTGGTTTTGACGCACGAATCGGAAAGTTATTTGCCGATAGTAAAACACGCGGATTAAAAACTTACGCGCAGATAACGGTACGAGAATTTATCGCTTATCAAGGTGAGCAATTAACAATGACCATTGATGGTAAAACTATAGAGCGACAAGCGTTTTTAGTTACAGTAGCTAATGCGGGACAGTACGGAAATAACGCATGGATTGCTCCGGAAGCCAGTGTTACTGACGGTTTGCTCCATGTCGCCGTTTTAAAACCTTTTCGCTGGTTTAATATGTTGAATTTAGCAATTCGATTATTCGCCAAGAACATTCATAAAAGTCGATTTGTGGAAACATACACCGGTCATGAAGTGAGGATTCAGCGTCATGCACCGGGTGCAATTCATTATGACGGAGAACCTGCGGGAATGGGCACAGAACTCACTTATAAAATCACAAAGAAAAAATTACGTGTTGTCGCAGGTAAATCATCCGGTATATAAGCTATAATACCCGAATTATTTTGATGTAGCGAATAACATAGCCGCTGTTTTCAAAATCGGTTTCTACAACGCCGTAGTGATTTTTCGACGAAGACGCATGTATAAAACGCAAAGGTGTTCCCGGCTCTGAAATGACAATTCCTACATGACCCGGCTTTCTAACACGATGGTTCGTTCCTGTAAACACAATTATGTCTCCCGGTTTGCACGAGTCTTTCGATATTTCTTTGCCGTAGTTGGCATAAGAACCTGAAGCCCTTGGTACATCTATCCCAAATTGAGCAAATACAAAGTGTGTAAAGCCCGAACAGTCGAATCCTGATTTTGGAGAACATTGTCCGTATTTGTAAGTGGTTCCTTTCAAAGTTTTTGCGAACGCCACAACCGAATCGCCACTGACTTTCGCCTTCAACGAATCTTGAGCATAGATTGAATTTGATATTCCGTTGAATAACAAACAAACTAACACCGAACGCAACCACAACTTCATTGCGTAAAAGTACGCCCTAATGCGCGATTTCGACCGGCAATTTCGTTTGGAAATGCTTGATAAATGATAAAATCATTACTTTTGCCACCCATTTAAGCCGTTAATTACAAAGCTTAAAAACGGCAGTACTGTTCTTTGGAAATTCTATGTTACGAATGCCCAGGTGGCGAAATTGGTAGACGCACCATCTTGAGGGGGTGGCGCCGTTAGGCGTGCTGGTTCGAATCCAGTCCTGGGCACTTAAATTTAATTTTTTGTCAAATTAGAGTATTATAGAATTGCAACATTAATTGCCCACGTGGCGAAATTGGTAAACGTTGCGGTCTCAGAAGCCGTTGGAGTTTTTCCTTGGGAGTTCGAGTCTCCCCGTGGGCACTGCGTAAAGCGAGAATACAGGATAGATCCGAAGTTCTCGCTTTTTTATTTTAGAATACCGGTACATTTGCACCATGTCGTTGGATAAAACCATTACCATTCTCAATAAACGCGCGTCTTTCGAGTATACGTTTCTCGAAAAGTATGTTGCCGGTATGGTGCTTTCCGGAACAGAAATTAAATCAATTCGATTAGGAAAAGCCAATATCACGGACGGCTTTTGTGTCATTGAAAACGGCGAAATGATTGCCCGAAATATTCAAATCAACGAATATGATAAGGGCACATACAACAACCACGAGCCTAAGCAAGACCGAAAACTGTTATTGAAAAAATCAGAAATTCGGAAGCTGCAGAATAAATTAAAAGATCAGGGACTTACAATTATTCCGATCAAACTTTTTATCAGCGATAAAGGTTGGGCCAAGCTGGAAATAGCTCTGGCAAAAGGCAAAAAACTTTTCGATAAGCGGGATGATATCAAAAAGCGTGATACAGAACGCGAACTCCAAAGAAAATTGAAATAAAAAAAATCCCCTGTGTTGCCACAGGGGATTTTTACTTTTCGGTTAGTACCGATTAAAAGTGTATTCTGCACCTACAAACCCACGAAGACCGAACATGATCATGCTTCCGCTCTTCATTTCTGTGGTACGAAAACCCACGTTGCTAGTAGTGCCAGTTACGAAGTCAACTGTTGTAGTAGGTGTTGTATTTGAAGTTGAAAAAGCGTTCCCGTAAGTATAGGTATTTTTTCCGCTTCCGAATCCAACCATTGCCATACCGCCCCAGTAACCCTGTAAACGGTTTTTACCGCGACGCCATTCCATACCACCGCCTAAGCCAATGAAGCTTCCGCTTGATTTCATTTGATCTTCTTTATACGCTTGTGGCGTAGAAGTAGAAGCGTCATCAACAACAGGATTTGTCATTGTTGTTGATCCGAAACCAATGCGCAATGCAGCACGGTATGCCATCGTTTCAGATGTAAACATTTTTCCGGTGATCATTGCATTGTTGTTGGTGAAGCCCCATGCCGGTGCACCGTTGTTTGTATTCCCATTCAACATGTTACCGAAGTAACCTAAGAATGGTGTTGCGTCAACGCCGATAGCGTAATCTCCGGCCTCTGGCGTAACCACAAGACCATTTTTGTTCGTGTACTGTGCAAATGCTGACGTAGCTCCGAAAGCAACTGCTGCAACAAGTAATGTTGACTTTTTCATACTTTTTTGGTTTTGGTTTAACAAGTTAAATTTGGTTTTGAACCAGATCAAATTTCAGTAAAGTTTAACCATTCCTGTATTAACAAACCGCTTAGTTTCACACCGATAATTGTTAATAACCGCGGTTATTTTTTCCATTCACGGTCGCCTAACATCGGTACAAATCGAAATATACCGTGCTGTGATTCAATCACTTGACCATCCATAGTTTTCTCGATTAAGGTCATCATCTGCACATTTCCTTCTCCAACCGGAATTACCATTCTTCCTCCGCGTTTTAATTGATCAATTAACGCCTGTGGAATAAACGGTGCTCCACACGTAACAATAATCTTGTCAAAAGGAGCATATACAGGCCATCCTTTATAACCGTCTCCGTAGGTGCAATTAATATTGTATCCCAATTGCTGTAGAAATGGTTTCGTTTTGTCGTACAAACTTTTCTGTCGTTCGATACTGAATACTTTCACTCCACATTCCGCCAACACACAAGCCTGATATCCGG
>JAJTEY010000070.1 GCA_021299855.1 Bacteroidota bacterium
TATTCGATTATGCGTTTCATTATTCACAAACATCAAACGCGCCACGTTACGATCGATTAATTGCTGATAATAACAACAATGGCGTTCTGGATTTTGCACAATTGTATTACGGTCCGCAAAAGTGGATGATGAACCGCGTAAGTATTACGCATGCCAACACAAATCGTTTGTACAATCACGCCCGACTTATTATTGCGCAACAGGCGTATCAAGAGAGTCGTCACGATCGTCGTTTCGGAAATAAAAAGCTGCGTCACCAAACGGAAAACGTTACTATCTACTCCGCTAATCTCGATTTGGACAAAAAGTGGAGCGAACGTTTGTCTTCGTATTACGGCGCGGAATATGTGTTTAACCGTGTAAACTCCGAAGCTTATCGTGAACATATCGAAACGGGCGTTATTGATCCACCCATCAACACCCGCTATCCGAATGGATCCACGTGGCAATCAATTGGCGTGTATCACAACCTGCGTTATCGTGTGAATGAAAAAAATCACATCAACTGGGGGATGCGTTACAGTCAGAACATTATTCAGGCGCGTTTCGATACGACGTTGTTTCCCTATCCGTATGTATCATCAACGTTAAGTAATGGTTCACTAAACGGAAGTTTAGGTTGGGTGCATGCACATTCCGAAAATTTCGAATGGTACGCCAACGTTTCGACCGGTTTTCGTGCACCGAATATTGATGACATCGGAAAGATATTCGATTCACAGCCCGGAACACTTGTGGTTCCTAATCCCGACTTAAAACCCGAATACGCATACAATGCCGAGTTGGGCTTCACGAAAATATTCGGGCAGTGGATGAAAATGGAATTCGCGGCGTATTACACGTACCTGGATAATGCATTGGCGCGAAGAAGTTTTCAAGTGAACGGCGCCGACAGTATGTTGTATGACGGTGTGATGAGCCAAATTTTTGCAATCCAAAACATCAGTTACGCACAAATTTATGGTGCACAAATTGGTTTGGATTTTTCTTTGAGTAAAGGCTTTGCAATCCGTTCTACGTTTAACTACATCGCGGGACAAGAGTTCAACACCGATAGCGCAGGATTTTATCCACCCACGCACATTACACCATCATTCGGTGCAGTGCATTTCCGTTACGAGCGCAAAGGCTGGATGTTCGATTTGAATTCCCAATTTAATGTGGGCATGCGTTACGAAGATTTTGCATTATCGGAGCGCGTGGAAAGTGTGACCTACCTGAAAGACGCTAACGGATTGCCTTACACGCCGGGCTGGTACACCGTCAATTTTAAAGCCGGCTATTACTGGAACAAATACCTGTCCATACACGGCGGTGTAGAGAACATCCTTAATGTGTTGTATCGTCCTTATGGTTCCGGCATCAGTGCACCCGGCAGAAACTTCATCATCAGTGTGCGTTTAAAAGTGTAAAACAGCGATTTTGATGAACAAAATCAACTTTAAAAGAGTAAAAAATTCCACAAAAGAAATTTTAACACTTTTTTTATTCCCACGGTTAAACAATTGCGTGTGCGGGTTGTCTTATATGTGCAGTCAACGCAAAGAGACTGCTCAGGGGTAAACTTCATCACCCGTGTGGTGGGAGTGGTTTGGGCGAAAGGAGGTCATTGACCTCCTTTTGTTGTTATATAAATCTTAGTGGTGAGATGATACTTCCATAACACCCGCTTAATATTGCGGCCGCATCTTTGAAGGAAATAAAATAAAAAACGATGAATATGATTTCTCCGGAGCCGGCAAAAATTACGCTGAAAGACGGCTCACAAACTTCCGGCTTATTGCTCAATAACATTAACGATCCTACTTCTTTCGAATCGGGTATTCACTTTGTACCGAACTCGCGCCTGGACGAATGGTTGCAGGAATTGAATCGCGCTGCGGTGAGCATTCTCGATCCGTTACAGATCGAATCAATTGATGTATATATGAAATAACGGGACTATTTAATGCCCCGTTGTTTCTTGATGTTCTCATAAGCTTCCTGCACTTTCTGAAATTCTTCTTTGGCGGCGCGCTGGGCTTCTTCACCCAGATCCGCAACTTTGTCGGGATGGTATTTCACCGCCATGCGACGATACGCTTTTTTGATTTCTTCCTCTGTGGCGGATGCACTTACTTCAAGAATTTTGTAATCACCGTCCACATCGCGGTAATACATAGCTTTTACAGAAGCATAGTCGGCATTGGAAATACCCATGTAGCCTGCCATTTCTTCCAACAATTGTAACTCACTGGCGTGCAACACACCGTCGGCATTGGCGATGCCGAATAAATAATGCATCAATTGCAAACGCTGTGCTTCAGGCATGTATTGGCGTATTTGCATACACACATCGCGCAATGGCACATCACGATCCATCAACTCTTTCAACACCGGCAACAACTTGGCTGCTTGTGCTTCACCAAACTGATTAACGAGAAAGCGTTTTACATAATCCAATTCCGACTTCACGACTTTGCCGTCAGCCTTCATGATGGCTGATGTAAGCACTAACAAGCTGACTGCAAAATCGCCGCGAGCCGTTTGCGGATTATATCCTGGCTCAGGACCACCAGTGGAAACGGTTACTTCCGCATTATCCAGTAAACTTCCTAACGCGAATCCGGCCAATGCGCCTATGGGTCCACCCAGCACCCAGCCTAAGCCACCACCAATCCACTTACCAAACTTCATCATAAATTACTTCAGTTTTTGCCATCAAGCGTTTTATCATAAAGAATTTTATCATCATAAAATTTCACAAGCTTCCTAGGGAGACCCTTGTCATTATCATAATAAATCCATACCCCGAAGGCATCATCCAAAAGCCAATATTCAGTATGCTCTAAAGTACCATGTGAATAGAAAAATTTCTGTTCACCTTCCAAACGATCAGCAAAATAGTTCAACTGCTTCCACAATTGTCCGTTCGGATGATACCATTTCACTTCTCCTTCCAGATCACCGTAATTGTAATTTTCTTCTTTGTAAATTTTTCCGTCAGGATAGTAGGTAATCCACTTCCCGTGTTGTCTTCCGTTTTTAAACGCCCCTTCAACAAACTTGGAACTATCCGGAAGAACAATGCGAATGGTAACATCTTCTTGTTCCAAACTGATCTTTGCTCCTGCTTTACCTTCTGCATCAACCGGTGCGATATCGGTTAAATAACCGTCGCGGTAATAACGGATATACGCCAATTTGCCGGCAAGGTTGTAATAACGTGCTTCTCCGTTGATATCGTCTTCTTCGTACGGCAATTCACGTGCGATCATTCCATTATCATGATAATACTTCTGCATTCCTTCCTGATCGCCGTAATCGTAATTTTCATCCCAACGTAAATTACCGTTGTCGTAATAACCTTTGCTGTTACCGTGTTTCACGCCGCGCTCGTATTGCGACTCGAAATACAAATTACCGCTCATGGCATAATACTCCTTTCGCAAACCTTTCTGCTCGCCGTATTCAAATTGCGTTTCCAATGTAGGTTTCCCGTAATATGTTCCGCGATACAAGGAACCTTGCAAATATCCTTTTTCGTAATTAAATCGCATTTCATCTGTTCCCGAAGTATGTTTCGCAATGAAGGTACCTGTTCCTTTATCGGACAACCATTTTACGCGTACCTGTCCTGTTGTATCAAATTCAGTTCGCGACCACACCATGCCTTGCTTCACTTCTACTTCTTCGCGCTTACGACCACGATGGTCAAATCCCACCTGATAACCCACTTCTTCGTCTTCCACATAGTAGTTGTGTGAAGTCATGATACCACGTTCGTTATACGAATACCAGTTGCCTTCGCGCTCGTCGCCAATCAACCAACCTTCAGTTTCTAAAATTCCATTGCTGTAAAATGCTTTTAACAAACCACGACGCGAACCATTTTTAAAATTCAACTGACTGCGAACTTTACCATTCGGGAAATACTCTTTACGTGTACCATCCAATTCGCCTTGATAATATTCTTCTTTGGTTGTTCGCCAGCCACTAACCGGATGATAGGTGTTCCATTCTCCCGACTTTTTCCCGTTCACATAATCGCCTTCTGCTGCACGATTACCATTTTCATAATATTCAGTTACTGTTGTACGTCCGACAATGTCAAACTTACCCAACTCTTTTCCGGCTTCATTCCAGAAGGTCACTGCAACCAATGCATCAGCTTTATATTTACGTTCACTTACTTTCTTACCGTTCTTGGTGTATGTGATTTGTACACCTTCAAGATTTCCTGCTTTGTAGTTGGTTTCTTCCGCGACGGTTCCATTTCTATACAACTCTCTCCACAGTCCTTCTTTCTTGCCACCGGACCCAAAAACTCCTTCCATGCGCAAACTTCCGTCGTTGTAGTAATACTTCCATTTACCGAACTCGTCACCATTGCGGTATTCACCTTCCGTGATCAATTTATTGTTGTGATCGAATTCTTTGTAGGCTCCATTTCTTTTATCTACCGAAAACATGATTTCACGACGCAGCACACCGAATTTATCGTATTGCTTCAGTGGACCGTCAATCTTGCCCATCTTATAAGATCCATCAACACTTACTTTTCCATTAACGTGATACAATACAATTTGTCCGTCAGTTTTATCGGCTTTAAAACTTCCTTTCTCCGTCATAATTCCGGATAGCGAATATTTCTCGTAAGGCCCGTCCAGCTTATCATTCACGTAATTGCCTTTAGTTTGAATATTTCCATTGTCGTAATAGGAAATAAATTCACCTTCACGTAATCCGTTCTTATAATTTTCCTTCTCCTGAATTTGTCCGTTGTCGTGATACCAAATCCATTCCCCATCACGTTTATTCATGGCATTGAAACTTCCTTTGCCTTTCACAAGTCCGCTTCTGCTATGGAAATAGATCCACTCACCAACAGGTTCTCCTTTATCATCCTGATGACCAACACCACCAACAATATTATTCTCGTAATAAAATATATCCCACTTACCGGTTTTATCCTTTAGTTCTTCAAATGCCGGATGTTTCGTACGTTCAATAATTTCTTTTCCAGCCCACTTGGCAAATGCAGTAATCTTCTTCTTATTCTTTTTTACTCCCTTACGTACCGATTCGTTCTGTATACCCATTAACGTGTAATGTGCATAAGAAACCCAATGATTATTTTTTTGAATATCCACGAAATAGGGAACGTAATAATCCATCCACCAGTTATTGGTTCCTTCCTGATATTTTAATTTTTCAAACAATATCTGGCGTTGCTTTACCATCTTCAGATTGATCTTTGTTTTGTTCTGATACGTTTCCGACAACGCTGCTTTTGATTCAATCACTTGGAGAAGATCGTCAAAACAACCATCACCGCTTTCACTGCGTTCTACTTCTACATCAGGATCCACATCGTAATTTCCACCCATGATGTCTTCCAATTGAGTCACCACTTTCAATGCACGATCGGAGGTTGGATCTACCAGCAAATAAAACTCGAAGGACAAAATTGCCGGAATTACTCTTCCCTGCTCAATTGCCGATTTACCCAACATAAAATGACTAGAGGCATGATAAGGATTAACCGTAATTGCACTTTGAAATGCTTTTTGCGCTTCGGCATATTTTTTCATGTTGTAATACACCAGGCCTTTGTTGTAATGCAACAAGTACATGTACGGATACATGCTGATACCTTTGTCCAGAAGTTCAATCGCCGCATCGTACTTCTTCATTTCTTTTAACGCGATGCCACCGATATTATAAAAATCGGCATCTATACGTGATTTTAACTCCGTGCCACGCACAGCAACTACCCAACACATGCTGTCTTCTTTCTCGTTCAAATAACACTTGGCCATTTCGAACTGCGCCCGATAATACAAGGAGTCGTTACGACTGATTTTTTTGTACAAAGGAATAGCCTTGCTGTAACGACCTTGATACTGGAAGATATCACCTTGCAAAAGCACGTCTCTTGTATCGATCAATTCAGGATCCTGAACGGCCTGTTGCGCGAAACTTATGTGAGTGATTACCGAGAAAAGTACGACAAGCGCGAATAGCGGGTTTTTGTTCGTCATGTAATTTAGTAAATAGATGTCCGAAGATAGGGACTTTCGGGCGCTTTCAAAAGCTCAAAGACGTGAAGCAATTAAGCAGTAAGAGCGCTTTGCAAAGAATTCACCAGTGCCTTACGATGAAAAGAAAAATTGGCAGTATCGTGTTGTTCAATCCAAAGGAACAAATCCAGCGCAACCTGCAATTTGCTGCGCGACTTAACGGAATCAACTTCCAATAAAAGTTCACCTTCTGTTTTTAAAGCGGAAGCAATTATTTCCAATTGACCATAGGTAAAAACTTCGCGCTGCCGCATGATTTCAATCAACTGCGTTGCGTTTAAGCCGTCGATAACATCAGCATCTAATTGCAAATAGTCGTGATAACCCCGTCGTACCAGCTCCAACGCTTCCTGATTACGTTCCTGCGCTTTTAAACCCATCGCTTTCGCAATGGTATGCGCATATTCTTCAATTAATCGCTGAATGTAGTCGCGTTTAAGCATAATCGTTTACCATTTTCCTCCGGCACCACCGCCGCTGAAACCACCGCCACCAAATCCGCCGAAACCGCCACTACCGCCGCCGCCGAAGCCACCACCAAATCCACCGCGACCAAAACCGCGTCCGCGCCCCATTGTAGCACCGCCACCACCCCCGCCACGCGAAAACATGAACAAGAGTATAATTGTAATGATGATAAATGGTATCAATTTTCGAAAGTTTAATTTGCTTTTCTTCGGAGCAGCCGCAGCATCATCAAACTGATCCTTTGCCATTTCCATAATA
>JAJTEY010000010.1 GCA_021299855.1 Bacteroidota bacterium
TGCCGTTAATGCGTTGTGGCCTGCAACAACAATTGCTACTGCCGCAGTTCGAAACTTATTGGGTGGAGAGGAAATGGTGAACAAGTCCAGAACGCCGGATATCGTTGCAGATGCAGCTGCGAAAATATTTTCGGTAACGAATAATAGTATCACGGGACAGCATCTAATAGACGAAGACGTGCTGCGCTCACATGGTGTAAACGATTTTACCGGCTATGCTGTTGACCCGACTCAGGAGTTGATGAAAGATTTATTCCTGGAATAATTATCCCAGATATTTCCCTACAATCGGTAGACGTCTTCCGCTTCCGAAGGCTTTGTAAGAAACACGCAAGATTGGTGGAGCCTGTGCGCGTTTCCATTCGTTGCTGTTCACCATTTTAAGCACGCGCTGTATCAAAGCAGTATCAAATCCTTGCTTGACTAATTCATGCGGTCCTTGACGCTGTTCAATGTATTGATACAATAAAGCGTCGAGAATATCATATTCCGGTAACGAATCGGAATCTTTTTGGTTGGGACGTAATTCCGCTGACGGTGCCTTCGTTAAAATATTTTCCGGGATAACGATTTCATTTCTATTGATGTAACGACACAATTCGTACACTTCAGTTTTGTACAAATCACCAATAACGGCAATGCCTCCACACATATCTCCATACAACGTTCCATAACCGACTGCTGCTTCACTTTTGTTTGTGGTGTTTAATAAAATGTAACCGTGTTTGTTGGCAATGCCCATTAATATAACGGCTCGTAAACGCGACTGAATATTTTCTTCAGCAATATTAAATGGCGCATCGCCGAATATAGGTTGCAACGTTTTTAGCATGGTATCGTATCCGTCAGCAATACTGATTTTCTCATAACGACACCCCAAATTTTTACACAATTCAATCGAATCGTTTACGGAATGATCCGATGAATACGACGAGGGAAGCAACACCGGTAAAATATTTTCTTTACCTAAGGCTTTAACTGCCAGTGTTACAACTAAAGCGGAATCAACACCACCACTCAATCCGAGAATCGCTTTGGTGAAACCCATTTTGTTGAAGTAATCCTTAATGCCCAGTATCAGCGCTTGTTCTATCAACTCATATTTGTTCAGGGCAATCAGATTTTCCTGTAGCTCATTGATGTTATCGGTTGCTATTATTGATAAGGCTTCAGAGAAATAGGGAAGTTCATTCACAATTTTTCCCGCAGCAGAAAGCGCCATTGAGCCGCCATCAAAAATGAGTTCTGTTTGTGCACCTACGTGTTGAACGTAGATCAATGGCAGCTGATAGCGTGCAACATTTTTCTTCATCACTTCACGACGTTTCGCAGGATGTTGATGACTAAAAGGCGACGCAGCAATATTGATCATAAGATCAGGAGATTCTTTAATCAATTCTTCCATAGGCCAGCGCGTGTACATCAAGTCATCTTCAACGTCCCAAATGTCTTCACAAATGGTAAGTGCAATTTTTGTGTTCTTGTATGTTAGACATTGGAAAGCAGTAGCCGGCTCAAAGTAGCGGTATTCATCGAATACATCATACGTTGGTAACAGTGCTTTATGGTGAACACTTGTAATTTTTCCATCGCTTAAGAAATAAGCGGAGTTAAATAAATTCTTGCCTTCAACTTTAGGGTTTACCGATGGCGCTCCAACTACAGCTGCAATATCGGTGCAGTGTTTCGCAATTTCCTGTACACTCTTCTCACAACGTTTCAGGAAATCATCAAATTCTAAAAAATCGCGAGGAGGATAACCGCATACACTTAGCTCTCCAAACACAACCAACTCGGCGCCTTGTTCGCGGGCTTCATGAATGCTGCTAATTATTTTATTCGTATTGGCTTCGAAGTTGCCGATGTGATAATTCAGTTGAGCCAGCGCAATTTTCATGGTGTAAAGGTATCACACTTCCCTTAGAAGTTGTACACTAGGCGTTGCTCCATCCTATAGATGAGATTGGGCACATCAACAGGTTGTCTGGTGTCGTACAGCAATGAACCGGCAATACCAAAGGCGAAGTGTTTCGTTATTTCGAATGTGAGGTTAAAATCGGTTGCGATTCGGAAGTCTCGCAGGTCGTTGAATGCAGGCTGATAGTAGGTAGTGGAGGACAGTTCGGAATGTTCTTTAATGAACCAGGTAAACGTCAGGTAGGTGCTATTACGATGCGTGTACATTTCTTCAAGTTGAACTCCGCTAAGTTCATATTCAAAAAAGTAAGACGTTCCGACATACATGCGAAGTTTGTCGTTTCTTATAACACGTATTCTGGGTCCTGTGCCGCTCAATGCCCGGAAATGCAATTGCATGGGCTTGTTATACTGCGTTTGTGCGTATGCTTCACACGTTACACGTAATCTAGCCGGTGTTCAAGAAGTTCTGTCCGTTAAAGCGATTGAGACTAACATCGTTCAAGAAGATCCATCGGACAAGATTCTTCTGATATTGAACGTGAATCGTGTTACCCGCAGTAAGAATGTGGTTGCTGTTGTATTGATAGAGGAAGTTGAGTTTCGTGTTGCCCGCCCAGCCTGAAGTGTCATTGTAAAATCGTTTCGATTCTATATTCAACACTTGCGCATGTCCTTCAGACCATGCAAGGAACAATGTGCTCAAACAAAATAGTTGTATCAATCGGAACGTCATTCCCAGAAACGAAAGAGGCTGCCACATCGGACAGCCCCTCACACTAACAAGTTTACAATTAGAATAAAACACCAACCGTAAAAACAACACCGTTGGAACGTGCATTCTGTTTTGTTGCAGAAAAATCATTTGTACCGGTGCGGAACAAGTACTCAGATTCTTTTTTCAAAACGTTCGAAAAACCATTCAGGTAGTTAACGCCAAAAATCAAGGCGGTTGAGCCTGTAATTCCCCATTCCACACCGCCTCCAACATTCAAAGCGAACTTAAACAACTGCATATCAGAAGTGTTTTCAATGTCGGTTTGACTTGCAGCAGCCCAATTAGGAGAGGCAAGCACGTCATCGTTAACACGATTTTTCATGCGGAATGACGCATTAACACCAAACTGACCGTAGTACGTCAATAATCCAATTTCGTTAGTACGCAACTTTAATGTTAGCGGAATGGTAACGTATGTTGTTCTGTATGTACGGTCTTTCAATTGATACAATGTGTAAGATTGACCTGTTGTATCATCTTTGGAAATTATTTCACTATCCTTGTTGAGGAAGTAATAATTGGTGTCAAGCATGTTCAATTTGCCACCATCATAATCCAGTTGAAGACCGGTTGCTAAAAATGAAACTTTGTTTAAACGAAATTCTGTGCTTAAGCCATAGCTGAAACGGAACATCGCTCCACCACTTTCAAATTTTTTCTGATCATCCGGCTTGTACCACGTAATCATAGGTGCCGCTTTCAATCCGAAACGGAAATTTTTCAGATCATTTTCTCCCTGTTGCGCTAAAGCAATTTTTGCGGAGATTATCAATGACAATAAAATGAAGATACTCTTTTTCATACTTTTAGTGCTGGGTTTAACGTTGCAATATTACGGTAAATTTGTTCAATATGATGAGACGATTTTTGGGATTATTAGTGCTGATAATTTTTGCTTCGTGTGAAACCGACCGGTTAGACGTAGACGTTTCGAAAATTGAAGTGAAACCTATGAAATTTGAGCGGTTTGATAATGATTTCTTTGCATTGGATACCGCTCATCTTGAGAAAGGTCTTGAGCAATTACGAGCTAAATACGGAACATTTACGGATATATTTTTGAATAATGTTATTTGTCCTTCAACGCGCGATTCTTTGGCTTGTATGGAATTGCTGCGTTCTTACCTTCACGTGGAAGTTACACGCCCGGTATGGAAGGTGGCAAATCAGCTGTACTCCGTAGGCTTTGAAAAACAAGAGCAGCAATGGAACGATGCTTTACGATACTATAAATATCACTTTCCGAAACGCGCGCTGCCCAAACGTGTATTTGTCGTAATCACCGGATTTTTTTACAATTATATTCAGGCTGAAAGCGAGTACGGAATCAGTTTGGATTATCATTTGGGCGAGAAAAATACATACTACGATGGCCTGCAATGGCCAATGTACAAAAGAAAGAAAATGGTGGCTGAACAAATAGTTCCGGGCTTGGTTAAAAGCTGGATGAACAACGAATTCCCGTACAATCCTCCGCAAAATGATGTTATCAACGGAATGATCTATGAAGGTAAAATTTTGTACTTGCAACGGGCATTATTGCGTAATGTCCACGATACCATTATTCACGGATTTACATTAGAACAACTCAACTGGTGTTTGGATCATGAAGCCAAAATGTGGGTGCATTTAATTGAAGAAAAGAAGCTGTATTCCACCGGCGAAGAAGACATCAAACACATGACCATGGATGCTCCTTTTACGGCAGGTTTCCCTCGTGAATCGCCCGGAAGAGCAGGTGCGTGGCTCGGATATCGTATTGTGGAGGCTTTCATGAATAAGCATCCCGACGTAACCTTGGAACAATTGATGCAACTCAACGCCGGGCATCAAATATTAATCCGTTCCAAGTACAAACCGAAGTAGCGGAAATGTACTTTTGTACCTTCATTATTTCGCAATAACAGTTATGAGAAAAGCACAAATTGAATTCAATATTGCATTGGATGAAAATAATCTCCCTTCACAAATTCAGTGGAATGCCAGTGATGCCGGAGAAAAAGGATTGAGCAAAGCCATCATGTTGGCAATGTGGGATGAAAAGGAACAAAATACGATGCGTATCGATTTGTGGACCAAAGACATGCTCGTGGATGACATGAAGAAATTCATGCATCAAACCCTAGTGACCATGGCCGATACCATGCAGCGTGCAACGGGTGAAGAGCAAATGTGCCAGGATATGCGGGATTTTGCGACGTATTTCGCAGTTCAAATGAAACTTGTTGATCCCGAATAGTGCTGAAAGTCATAGGTTTAGCAACGAACTTTTTTCTTGCCAATATTTGCCCGTAATTCTATTTGCACTATCTTGCTAACTGGTTTTTAGCTAACCCTGCATGGCTATGAAAAAAATTACAAGTGTTGCGTCTGTAATTGCAAGTATGTTCCTTGCTCATACTGTCGGCGCACAGATTTTCACATCGAATGGTGCAGTCGTATTCGTTGCCAATGGTGCTGTTGTGCACAGTAACGGAGGAGTGACAGTAGATAATACTTCTGCCTTCACTAATAACGGTACTGTCACCATCACCAATAATTCTACGCTTCCTCTTCCTGGAACTATCACGATTAACAATGCGTCATCAGTGCAGGGTGACGGAACTTATCGCGTTGAACAAGATTGGATTAATAATGCAACTTTCAATGGTGGTAACTCTACGGTTGAGTTGTTCGGTAATACGCAGCAGTTGATTACTTCAATCAATGCTACTGTTACTACATTCAACAATCTTACACTGACAGGCACCGGAACAGGCAACAACAGAAAGAAGACGTTACAAGGCGTTAACGCAGGGACTGGTTTAACAGGAGTGTTGAACATCGGAGACCGTGAATTGGAAACGCAACAGCAAACATTCTTTGTGTTAAATCCCGCTATAACAGCGGTACTTAACGTTACTACGCCGGGTGCTGAAGGTTTTGTTTCAAGTTTAGCGCCGGGAACATTCTCTCGTTTAACCAATGCTGCGTCGGCGTATGTATATCCAACAGGTTCGAGTGTTGTGTTAACACGTTATCGTCCTGTTGTAATTACTCCAACTGCTGCTGCTGCCAATGAATACACGGTTCGTTTTGTAAACAACGATCCTGATGTGGACGGTTTCAATCGTAGTATCAACGATGGTTTGTTATGTTTAGCGAACGATACATTCTATCACGCTATCCTTCGTCCAAACGGTGCTACTTCTGCTGATATCATGTTGCATTATATTGCTGCAACAGACGGTGTTTGGAGCGGTATGTCGCATTGGCGTACAACCAACAACCAATGGAACGATATGGCCACTGTAGTGCCAAGTACGTCGGGTGTTTTTACAACGCTAAACAGACAAGGTTGGTTGTTCGCTAACCCGGGTGAACCTTATGTGTTAACCGATGTTCGTCCTGCTGCGCCAACCGTAACCTGTCCAACTATCTGCGAAAATTCTTCCGGTAATTTATATAGTGTAACAGGTGGAACCGGCAGCGGATATCTTTGGAACGTTGCGCCAAACGGTACAATTGCTTCCGGACAAGGTGGTGATTCATTATTCGTGGATTGGACAACAGGATCAGGTTACGTAACAGTGGTTGCTGTATCACCGACAGGTTGTAATTCTTTACCTGACAGTTGTTTCACTCAACCGGTGGCTGCTCCGCTTGGTGCATTTGCTGATAGCTCGTTCGGTATGTTCAGTAACGATTTCATTTTCTTCGATCAGTCTGTTGGCGGTAACTCATGGTCATGGGATTTTGGTGATGGTAACTCATCTACATCGCAAAACCCTACGCACGAGTACGGTGCATCTGGAACATACACTGTTGTGTTAACTGTAACTAATGCTGCAGGCTGTGCGGATACAGTAATGCAGGTGGTTACTGTAACAGAAGGTATTTTAATTCCTAACGTGTTTACGCCAAATGGTGACGGCGTTAACGATGAATTCTTTATTCCTAACAGCGGATTGAAAGAATACTCATTGGAAATTTATGATCGTTGGGGCGTTTTAATTTTCAACTCTACTGCTCCTGAAGTTCGTTGGGATGGAAGAACTAATTCCGGCCAACCCTGCACAGATGGAACGTATTATTACATCTTGAAAGCTGTATCTAATACCGCCGATTATAGCACAACAGGCTTCTTAACCTTGTTTGGTTCACAGCGATAAACAATAGAATATTTGATAAAAAAGACCCGTCGAAAACGGGTCTTTTTTTATTTCAGTTGATTGTGCTCTTCAATAAACTCCATCAATTCTTCACGACCCATCTTCGATTCCGATGAGGTGAAAAAACAATTGGGCAATTCTTCCCAATAATTAAGCAGTTCCTTTTTGTACACGGCAAACATTTTCTGAATCTGATTTTTCGATTGCTTGTCGCACTTCGTAAACACAATGCAGAACGGAATATTATTTTCACCCAGATTATTCATGAAGGAAATATCAATCGGCTGCGGAGGGATTCTGCTGTCTACGAGCACGAACACACAACGTAGATTAGCCCGTTTCATAATGTAATAAGTAATGAGCTTATCAAATTTCTCACGCAATTCCTTGGAAACCTTTGCATAACCGTAACCGGGTAAGTCAACGAGATACCAAGTTTCATTAATCAGAAAATGATTAATCAGTTGTGTTTTTCCGGGGCGACCTGATGTTTTTGCGAGCTTACTATGGTTAGTCAGCATGTTGATCAGCGAACTCTTTCCAACATTAGATCTTCCGATAAACGCGTATTCCGGCAAAGTTGTAACAGGACATTCGTCCGCACGTGCACTGCTCTTAATGAATTTAGCTGACTTGATTTGCATTACTTTACTCACGTGCTTTAAGTTCTTCTATGTATGACGTAACGTGGCGTTCCTTTTTCGAATCGTAGATATCTGCAATCGTAACCATAATGCCGGTTTCATCAACGTCACCAAACTCACCGTTTACTGCAGTGCCAAAGTTTTTCATGGTTGCACTTAAGTTCATATAAGAGTTCACCAATGGCGGAATAAATTCGTCTCTTTCACGAACATAGGCGTTGAGTAAGCGATGTCCTTCCTTGTAAGGCAATCCTTTCAACGCGGTAACGAACGCGGTAGTATCTGTTTGCGGAATTACTCTGAAAATTGGAGTGACAAGTTGATCGTGATCCGGAAAGTAATAATCCATAAATGCCATAATGTGATCACGCGCCGCAACATCGTAATGCCTGTACATGGTAACTTTTCCGAAGAAGTAGCGAATATCCTTGTGATCGACCACCAACGCACCTAATCCGTCCCACAAAGTAACCAGAGAAAATAAGCCTTTTCTATTGGACGATGAGGGCTGATATTGAGGTTGAATGAAGGATCTTCCCAGCTCAATAGTGTACGGTAGATAATTCGTTTTAAATGTTTCAGAGAATGTGAAAAGTTCAGTAGTGGCGAGGTGATGATGACCATGTTCGTCCAATGCCTTATCACACCGGATGAAACGATAACCACCAACAATCTCCATGTCAATGGGATTCCATACGATTAATTGCTCGTAGCAACGAGGACCTAAATCAAATTCATCCAGATCACAGTCTTTTCCTGTTCCGCCACCTGCAGCGCGAAACGTTACTTCGCGAAGTCTTCCTATTTCCTTTAAAGTATTTGGCGCATTATTGTCGTTAATGATGTAAATCTCGTTGTTACCATTATTGGTATTACGAACAAACGTCGAACTATTGAGTTCGCTTTTAAGCGTGGCTTTATCAATCAGATCAATTATCGGCTTCATCATATCAATACTCATTGTTTTGTAAACGGTCCCGGACGCTGATCACGAATGGCATACACCTGATCACGAAACAATCTGGCCCACTCTCTTGGTGATTTCGATTTATCAAGGTGCGTAGACATAACGGGTCGGTCAAATATAATCCGAATGGTTTTATTCTTCTGCTTGTACATCTCATCAACGAGATAAAACATTTCGATATTAGCTTTTATACCTAAACGTTTTCGCCACAGTGCGAGATTGTAAAAGAAAGGAGAGTTAGCACCTTCTATGAAAGCAGGAACAATTGGCTGATGATATTGCACCGCTTTGTTAACGAAACTTTTTTTCCATTCTAAATCGCTGACCTCTCCGTTTTGCTTGCGCGACACAAGGCCCGCTGGAAAAATCAGAATAGCATGCTCGGATCTATATGCAGCTTCAATCTTTTCCCCCTCACGTTGCGTTCCATGTTTATTAACAGGTACGAAAAATTCTTGTAACGGTTCCAGGTGCAATAAAATGTCGTTGACTAGAAATTGAATATCGCGACGTTGATTATAGACACCTTCAATTAATGCCAGTCCGTCAAGCCCTCCCAATGGATGATTGCCGATAATGTAACAACCGCCTTGCGCGGGAATGTGGTCTACTCCTTGCGATTCGATGCGTACATCAAACTCACGAAAGACTGCATGTATAAATGCTATTCCTTTTTTGTTCCCGTGAAGTGCCATGAATTTGTTGACATCAGCTTCATGTAGGATGCGTTTAATATAACGCAACACAGGTCCCGGCAACCACTTCAATAAACGCGGATTTTTGGACGCAATGATTTTCTCGATGTCTATAAATCGCTCTTGCTGATCCATGCGTTAAAGATATCAATATCTCATGAGAGCAAAAATTATCTAAAACATTGTAAGATCAATTAATTCTAACGTATTAAAGAAATTTCGGTGATAAAACGATTTTTTACCAATTTCCGGTCGTGATGCACGTTAAGTGCTCTTATATGTCTTATAAATAAAGGATTTTACCTGATTAGTAGGTCCAAATAATTGGTCGGCGATCAAGTTTGGGCTTTTTTGATCTGGAGAAGGAAGTTGTTCATTTCTCCCACCGTAATTTTCGGGGATTGATTTCGAAAAAAACCAATAAAATCAATGCATTGAGCGATATCTATAATTCAAAATGAGTCACTTTTGACGGCGATTTTATATAAGTTATTAACAAAAGTGGGGTAGAGTGGGATTTAGTGGGATTTTATTCTTTATTTTTACCACGTTCAGTTCCAAATCATGATCACTTTAATCGGCGTACACGAAGGAAATGTAGATGCGAAAGCGCGTCTGGTATTGCCTGTTGCTTTTAAAAAGCAGTTGCAGCCGTTATTGGATAAAGGATTTGTGTTGAAGCGGAGTGTGTTTCAAAAGTGTTTGGAACTCTATCCGATGTCCGAGTGGGAAAAGTTGATGCAGGATGTCAACAAGTTGAACCGATTCAAAAAGAAGAATGTCGATTTCATTCGTGCATTTAGTGCCGGAGTGAAAATGGTGGAAATGGATAGTAGCGGCAGAATTCTGATTCCAAAAGATCTGATGTCTTATGCAGGCATTGGAAAAAATGTAGTCATGTCCTCTGCGGTTAATGTCATTGAAATCTGGGATAAGGATGCTTACGAAAATGCAATCAACGATCCTGCAGTGGATTTTGGAGCATTAGCGGAAGATGTAATGGGTAGCATGGGTAATAAAGCCGATGACGTCGATATACCATAAGTCAGTTCTTTTAAATGAATGTCTGGAGGGATTGTTAATCCGACCAAGCGGCATCTACGTTGATGTCACTTTTGGAGGCGGAGGACACACACGAGCAATTCTCGATAGACTGAATGAAAATGGTCGCGTAATCGCTTTTGATCAGGATGAAGATGCATTGCAAAATGTACCTGATGATAAACGATTTACGCTGGTAGGGCAGAATTTCAGATTTCTGAAAAATTTTCTGCGCTTACACGGTGCCATTCCGGTGCATGGAATTTTAGCCGACTTAGGCATTTCCTCGCATCAGATTGATCGTCCTGATCGCGGGTTTTCTACTCGCTTTGACGGGCCACTGGATATGCGCATGAATAGAAATGCTACTACTACTGCTGCTGATGTGCTCAATACCTATGAGCCGTATCAGTTGAAAAAAATCTTCTCGCTCTACGGCGAAGTAGAAAATGCAGGACGTTTAACTCAGTTGATTGTAAATGCTCGAAACGATCAACCAATTCTCACAATAGCAGAATTGAAAGAGGCGATCGCCGGTTGTCTTCCCCGTGGAAAAGAGTTTAGGTATCTCGCTCAGGTTTTTCAGGCGCTGCGTATTGAAATCAATGCAGAGATGAAAGCACTTGAGGAGTTACTGAAACAATCTGTTGAGGTATTAGCTCCCGGAGGTCGATTGGTTGTGATTTCCTATCACTCGTTGGAAGATCGTATGGTTAAAAATTTTATGCGTTCCGGAAACATCGAAGGAAAGGAAGAAAAAGATTTCTATGGAAATCTAATACGACCACTCGAACCTGTGAATAGAAAACCAATAGTTCCAACAGACGAAGAAATTGAATTGAACTCACGCGCGCGTAGCGCCAAACTAAGAATAGCAGAAAAATCGCGGATTGCGGAATGACGAAAAATAAGATAATAGAAAAGAAGCCGATAGAGGAGAAGCCTGAAGTAAAATCAGGTAAAGGAAATGTCGTCACTCGTACCGTTGGAAGTTTATTAAGTGGTTCATTTTTATCAAAAGAGCAAGCGCTGCGTTCGTTGCCGTTCTTACTTTTTCTAACCGTGGTGGCGCTGTTTTATATCTCCAACGGCTATTACGCAGAAGAACAAATTCGCAAACTGAACAGATTGAGCAACGATTTAAAAGAGTTGCGTTCGGAATTCATCATTTCAACTTCTGATGTGATGTTCATTAGTAAGCAATCAGAAGTGGCACGTTGTTCTGCACCATTAGGCATTAAAGAGTCGGTAGAACCTCCGATAAAGATCACGGTTACATCATCAGATTTAGCAGCAGCACAGGATGGAAAGCAATAAACATATTTTGCGTCGGGTGTATGTGGTGTACATCTTCTGCTGCGTGTTCGCGGTGGCCATCCTCTCGCGTGTATTCTTCGTACAGATTGCACAAGGCGAAAAGTGGAAGATGGAAGCGGAAAACTTCATGGTAAATGAACTCGACATCGAAGCGGTTCGCGGAAATATTTTCGCTGTCGACGGATCCTTGTTAGCAACGTCACTTCCTTATTATGAAGTAGGAATAGATCCCTTCGCAAATTCTTTTATTGATGATGCAGAGTTTCAGGACAGTGCACGTGCACTTGCAAAAGGTCTTGCTTATGTATTGGCAGAAAAGAGTGAGCGTGATTATGCACGATTAATTCTCAAAGCACGAAAAGACGGAGATCGTTATCAGTTGCTGGCAAGAAATGTTTCGTTTAAGCAGTTGCAGGAGTTAAAGAAGTTGCCACTTTTCCGTGTAGGTAAATACAAGGGTGGTTTCATCTATGTACAAACGAATAAGCGTGAATTGCCTTTCCGAATGTTGGCAGCACGTACTATAGGTTATGCTCGTCCTGATGGATTGAAGGTAGGTCTTGAAGGTGCATATGACTCGGTATTGACCGGAATTAGCGGTAAGCGCTTGATGCGAAAAATTGCAGGTGGAGTTTGGATGCCGCTGAATAACGATAATGAAATTGAACCTCAACACGGTAAAGATGTCGTTACGACAATTGACATCAATATTCAGGATGTTGCAGAGAACGCTCTAATGAATTCGTTAAGTGCACACGATGCAAAGTATGGTTGTGTAGTGTTGATGGAAGTAACTACAGGCGAGATTCGCGCTATTGCTAATCTCACTAGAAAAGATTCCGGTGTGTATCAAGAAGATTTCAACTATGCGATAGCAGATGCACGCGAACCGGGGTCAACGTTCAAACTTGCTTCTCTTCTTGTTGCAATGAATGATGGCGTTGCAAAGCTTACTGACAAGGTTGATCTCAATAGTGGTGAATACAAGTACTTCGATCGCACCATGAAAGATTCTCATCCTCCCAAAAAGAATGAAGTAACGTTAGAGGAAGCGTTTTGGGAGTCAAGTAATGTTGGAATTTCTCGCATCATTCATCGTGCATACGCCAAACAACCGAAACAGTTTACAGACGGTTTAGATCAAATCGGTTTTGGTAAGCAACTTGGTTTGTCAATTGCGGGTGAAGGAAAATCACGAATTAAAAATGCAGGCGACAAAGATTGGTATGGTACTTCATTACCGTGGTTATCGATAGGCTACGAATCGTTAATCACTCCATTACAGACGCTCACATTATATAACGCTGTTGCTAATAATGGTGTGATGGTGAAACCTCGATTAGTAAAAGAAATTCAGGATCGCGGTAAAGTAGTGGAGTCATTTCCAATTGAAATAATTAATCCGGCAATTGCTAAGCCGGAGGCCGTTGCTGCCGCACAACAACTGCTGGAAGGCGTTGTGCAAAATGGGACTGCTAAGAGTTTGAAGAATACATCATATCGCGTTGCCGGGAAAACGGGAACAGCGCAGGTGGCGCAGGGCAAAGGCTACAAGGGGGCAAATGGTGTAACCTATCAAGCTTCGTTCGTAGGTTATTTCCCCGCAGACAAACCGAAATATTCGTGCATTGTAATTGTCAACGCACCTTCTAATGACGCATACTACGGTGGTGTTGTTGCAGGTCCTGTGTTTAAGCAAATCGCAGATCGCGTTTATGCTACTGAATTAGATATTCATAACGCGCAACCTTCAAAAAATCCGATCGCTGAACTACCTAGCGTAAAGCGCGGGTTGTACGCACACACAATGCTCGCAGCAAACGGATTGATGTTGAAGACAAACGGAGAATCATTTTCAGAGTCTGATGTAATCGATTTAAAGAAAACTGACTCCGGTGCTGTCTATCAAAGCAGTAAGGTTAATGTTGAATCAATATTAAAAAAGAAAACTATGCCGGATATGCGCGGTATGGTGGGTGCAGATGCTTTGTTCTTGCTGGAATCAGCAGGTTATCGTGTACGCATCAAAGGAGCGGGCTCAGTTAAAAGTCAGTCTGTTCCGATGGGTACAGCTTTGAAACCAAATGATGAAATCGAACTCGAATTGTCTTTATGAAATTATTGCGCGACATATTATATAAAGTTCAGTTAGTCGAAGTTCACGGCTCAACTAATGTTGCAGTCGCTGCAATTACGTTCGATTCTCGCAGAATCACCAAGGAATGCATGTTCGTTGCTGTTCGTGGTGTTACAACCGACGGTCACGCGTTTATCAATAGCGCACAATCTTCCGGCGCTGTTGTTATTGTGTGTGAAGAGTTACCTGCAGAACGCTCTGATAAGGTTACCTACGTGTTGGTTGCCGATTCATCTTCAGCACTCGGCGTTATGGCTGCTAACTTCTATGACAATCCATCGGAATCATTGAAGTTGGTGGGCGTTACCGGCACTAACGGAAAAACAACAACAGTAACGTTGTTATACCGCTTATTCAAGGATCTCGGTTATAAAGTAGGCATGTTGACTACTGTGCGCAACATGATCAACGGAGAGGAGATCCTTGCAACGCACACAACGCCTGATGCAATAGAGTTGAATCGCTTACTGCGTCAAATGGTTGATGCCGGATGTAAGTACGCATTCATGGAAGTGAGTTCGCATAGCGTTGTGCAAAAAAGAATTCATGGAGTCCGTTTTGCAGGTGGCGTGTTTACAAATATTACGCACGATCATTTAGACTATCACAAAACTTTCGATGCATATATCAAAGCCAAGAAAGGTTTCTTTGATCAGCTACCAGGTGATGCATTTGCACTGATTAATAAAGATGATGCCAACGGTGCGGTGATGGTACAAAACACACGGGCATTGAAGAGAAGTTTCTCTGTACAACATCTTGCTGATTTCAAGTGTCGCGTTCTCGAAAATCACTTCACAGGATTACATCTTTCTATGGATGGTACAGAAATGTGGAGTCGATTGATCGGATCATTCAACGCATACAACTTGACCGCTGTTTACGCGACTGCGATTCTTTTGGGTCGCGATAAAATGCATGTGTTAACAACACTGAGCACGTTGAATTCTGTGGAAGGTAGATTTCAGTATGTGCGTTCAGACTCAGGAATTATTGGCATCGTTGACTATGCACATACTCCGGATGCGCTTGAAAATGTTTTACGAACGATCAATGATATCCGTGGTGGTAATGAGTCGGTAATCACAATTGTTGGATGCGGAGGTGATCGTGATGCTGCCAAACGTCCAATCATGGCAGCTATTGCAGCTAACAATAGCGAAAAAACTATTCTCACTTCTGACAATCCAAGAAGTGAAGATCCTGCAAGCATTATCAAAATGATGGAAGCCGGTGTGGAAGCGCACAATGCACGTAAAGTGTTGTCCATAGTCGATCGAAGAGAGGCAATCCGCACAGCAGTGGCATTGGCTAAGCCCGGCGATATCATTCTTGTGGCCGGAAAGGGTCACGAAAAATATCAGGAAGTCAACGGTGTTAAGCATCTATTTGATGACCTGCAAATATTAACGGAAGAGTTGAACTTAAAAACACACTAAGTACATGTTGTACTATCTGTTCTATTGGCTAGACCAAGCGTATAATTTCCCCGGAGCCGGAGTGTTTCGTTACATCTCTTTCCGTGCTGCTATGGCCGTGTTTGTGTCGTTGCTCATTTCCATGGTGTTCGGGAAGCGCATCATTGGTTTTCTACGTCGAATGCAAGTGGGCGAAACGGTTCGAGATCTGGGCTTAACCGGCCAGAAAGAAAAAGAAGGCACACCAACTATGGGTGGCTTGATCATCTTGTCTGCAATTCTTATTCCAACATTATTGTTCGCGCGATTGGATAACATCTACATCATTCTGATGATTGTTTCTACAATTTGGTTAGGTATCATTGGTTTTCTTGACGATTATATTAAAGTTTTTAAGAAGGATAAAGCGGGCTTGCACGGGAAGTTTAAGGTGATGGGTCAAATAGGTTTGGGAGTAATTGTTGGATGCACTCTGTATTTCAGTGATGCTGTTGTCGTTCGTGAAAAAGTTAATCCGGAAAGTAAAGATTTACTATCACTCACAAGCGGCACTCCTGCAGCTCAAAATGTGAATGGTAATGATCTTCCATTGTTTTCTAAAAATGAAACGAAATCGCTTGCAACTACAATCCCCTTTTTAAAGAATAATGAATTCGACTATACGGATATCGCCGGAGTTTTTGGTGACGCGGCACGTCAGTGGGCCTGGATCATTTTTATTCCGATTGTGATCTTCATCATTACCGCTGTTTCCAACGGTGCTAATGTTACGGATGGAATTGACGGACTCGCTGCCGGCACATCTGCTATTATCGGTGTGGTACTTGGTATTCTGGCATACGTATCGGGTAATACCATTTTCGCGGATTACCTAAATATCATGTACATACCTGACACAGGCGAGTTGGTAATTTTTATTGCAGCATTTGTTGGTGCATGTGTCGGTTTCTTATGGTACAATGCTTATCCGGCTCAAGTGTTCATGGGTGATACGGGCAGTCTCGCGTTGGGAGGAATTATCGCGGTGTTCGCGATCGCTATTCGCAAAGAGTTACTCATACCGATTATCTGCGGCGTATTTCTGGTGGAAAATTTGAGTGTCATACTTCAGGTTGCTGTTTTCAAATACCGCAAAAAGAAATTCGGTATCGACTACGCGAAAGCGAATCGCTTATTCCTGATGTCACCATTGCATCACCATTATCAGAAGAAAGGCTTTCATGAATCCAAAATTGTATCACGATTCTGGATTGTTGGAATCATGTTGGGCGTACTGGCAATCGCAACATTGAAACTGAGATAAGATGTCAAAGCGCCTGGTAATACTTGGAGGAGGTGAAAGTGGAGTGGGAGCCGCTTTGTTGGCGCAGAAGCAGGGATACGCGGTTTTCGTAAGTGATAAAGGAGAGATTAAAAAAAAATATAAAGACGTTCTTTCAAATCATGGAATTGAATGGGAAGAGTTGAAACATACTCCCGAGCTCATTTTGACCGCAGATGAAGTCATTAAGAGTCCCGGAATTCCGCAGCATGTTGAAATAATTAAAGCAATACGCGCGAAAGGAATTTCGGTTATCTCTGAAATAGAATTTGCAGCACGATTCACTAATGCCAAGATGATCTGTGTAACAGGCAGTAATGGTAAAACAACAACAGCGTCGTTGATTTATCATGTGCTGCAGAAGGCGGGATTGAATGTGGCACTCGGTGGTAACGTGGGCAAGAGCTTTGCAGCACTCGTGGCTGAAGGTAGTTATGATTATTTCGTGTTGGAGTTAAGCAGCTTTCAGCTTGAAGATATGTACGAGTTCAAAGCGCATATAGCAATCATCACCAACATTACGCCGGATCATTTAGATCGTTACGAATACGATGTTACAAAGTATGCAGCGGCCAAGTTTCGCATCACGCAAAATCAAACAACGGAAGATACACTGATTTGGTGTCTTGATGATGAGATCACGAATCAACTGTTGTCAAAAGTTTCAGGTAATGCACGACGATTTCCCTTTTCCATTCAACAACATGTCGAAGAAGGCGCATTTGTAGAAAACAACCAAATCAATATAACTGTAAATAACACAAACCTGTCTATGACCATCGAAGAATTAGCATTGCAAGGGAAACACAATTTGTACAATTCAATGGCTGCCGGTATTGCCGGACGCTTGCTGGATGTACGTAAAGAAACTATTCGTGAAAGTTTAAGCGACTTCCAAAGTGTGGAACATCGTTTGGAATTTGTAGCACGAATTAACAACATCGATTTTATCAACGATTCTAAAGCAACCAATGTGAATTCTACTTGGTATGCGTTGGAAAGCATGTCAACTCCTGTAGTTTGGATTGTTGGTGGTGTTGATAAAGGCAACGATTACACATCACTTTTCGAATTAGTAAAAGAAAAGGTGCGTGCAATTATTTGTCTGGGTACTGATAACTCTAAAATCATCAGTGCCTTTGGCGACAAGGTCGATATGATCGTTGAAGCAGGAAGTGCTCAGGAAGCGGTTGCGCTTTCATATCGTTTGGCTAAAAAAGGTGATTCGGTGTTATTGTCACCTGCATGTGCAAGTTTCGATATGTTCGAAAACTACGAAGATCGTGGACGTCAATTTAAAAGTGCTGTAAAAGGATTGTAATATGTTGCTTACGCTCGAACATCATCAGCAATTGTTGCAGGCTCGTTTGAGAATGCAAGGTGATACAAATCATCACATGGAACACGTTGTAGAACGTAACGGTGTAGTCTGGTTGAATCATTCTATTGCCACAAGTTTCGAGATGGTTGCCATTGCGCTGAAGGATATTCCTCAAAACGTAGTGGTGATTCTGGGCGGTGTTGATCGATTCAATGAACACCATGTATTTGCACCGGCATTTCATGGCAAAGTAACGGGCTTGGTTTGTTTGGGTTCAACAAGAGACAGATATTTTAAGGCCTTTGGACAGGTAGTGCCTTTGATTGTTTCTGCGAACTCGCTTGCCGAAGCGGTGCAGCTTGCCGACAAGATGGTAATGCGGGATACGCAGTGTGTCTTGTTCGCTCCGGGGTGTCCGAGCTATGATGCTTTTGATAATTACAAGAATAGAGGTGATGAATTTAAACGCGTAGTAAAAGCTGCGCTTATTTAGAAATGGGAATCAACGTATTTAAATATTTCAAAGGAGACAAGGCAATCTGGATGATTGTGTTAATCCTTTCGTTGATGTCATTGATGGCAGTATACAGCTCTGTGGTTACACTAGCGTACAAACATCATGATGGTAATACGTTGCATTATTTATTTAAACATCTCAAAATTATTGTATTGGGATTTGTCTTGATGTATATCACACACAGAGTTAAGTATGGATATTTCTCCAGGATATCACAGATCATGTTGATTGCCGCAGTGCCTTTGTTGTTATACACATTGATAAAAGGTGCTAATCTGAACGAAGCGAGCCGCTGGATTGCTATACCGGGAACCGGACTGACATTTCAAACTTCCGATTTCGCAAAACTCGCCTTGATCATGTACATCGCTCGCGTCCTAACGCAGCAGCAATCTAAGCTTGATGATTTCAAAACGGTGTTGTTGCATGTAATGTTGCCTGCAGGTGTAATCAGTGCACTAATTCTCCCTGCTAACTTTTCTACTGCGGCATTACTTTTTACTACTTGTTTAATTCTGATGTTCATTGGTGGAGTGAAGCTTAAATATATAGGAGCCGTTTTGGGCATCGCTGTTGTCGGCTTCATGTTATTATTATTGTTAGGTGCGGCTTTCCCTAAGACTTTGCCGCGTATTGATACCTGGAAGCAACGTATTGTGAATTTCGTTGGTGGCGAAGAAGAGCAAGATGCGGATAAAAATTATCAGGCAAACCAGGCAAAAATTGCTGTTGCAACCGGAGGATTTATGGGTAAAGGACCGGGCAATAGCACTCAGCGAAACTTCTTACCTCACCCGTATTCTGATTTTATTTTCGCAATAGCTATTGAAGAATATGGGAGTGTAATGGGCGGTATTGGCATTGTCGGATTATATCTATGGTTACTATTCCGCGGCATTCGCGTTGCTACTCGAAGTAAAAAAACGTACGGTACATTATTAGCATTCGGGTTGTCATTCAGTCTCATTTTTCAGGGTATGATTAACATGGCTGTCGCGGTAAATTTATTTCCGGTTACAGGTCAGCCATTACCTTTCTTAAGTATGGGTGGTACAAGCATTTTGTTCTCAAGTTTAGCGATTGGAATTATTTTGAGTGTCAGCAGAGAGTCGGAAGAAGAAGATAGCACACAGAAAGGAGGTGAAATTGCGACCGCTTAAGTTTATCATCAGTGGAGGTGGAACGGGAGGACATATTTTCCCTGCTATCGCAATTGCAAATGCTTTAAAAGCAAGACTTCCTGACGCGGAGTTTTTATTCGTCGGTGCTGAAGGTCGCATGGAAATGGAAAAAGTTCCTGCCGCCGGATATAAAATCGAAGGTTTATGGATTAGTGGATTGCAACGTCGATTGACTTTAAGTAATCTGGCATTTCCATTTAAAGTGATCAGCAGTTTGTTGAAGGCAAAAAGAATTCTGAAAGATTTTAAACCTGATGCTGTAATTGGAACCGGAGGCTATGCAAGCGGACCAATGTTAAGAGTTGCAGCAAATGCAGGCGTCGTTACTCTAATTCAGGAACAAAATTCATATCCCGGTATTACTAATAAATTGTTGGCTTCAAAAGTTGATCGTGTGTGTGTCGCTTATGAAAACATGGATCGCTTTTTCCCGAAACAAAAAATTGTAATGACGGGCAATCCTGTCCGACAGGATATTTTAAATCTTGATGGTAAGAAAGCGCGCGCGTTGGAACAATTTAATTTGAACAGCGACAAGTTAACCATCTTGGTTATCGGAGGAAGCTTAGGGGCACGATCAATTAATCAAGCAGTTTCGGGAATTCTAAAGGTTTTATCGGACAGTAATGTGCAATTAATCTGGCAAACAGGTAATGCGTATCATCCCAAAGCAGTAGAAGATCTTAAAGCTTCCGGTGTTTCAAATTTTTTTGTCGCGCCATTTATTTCCAGAATGGATTTGGCCTATAGTGCAGCTGATATTGTTGTCTCGCGTGCAGGCGCAAGTTCAATTTCTGAATTGTGTATAACCGGCAAAGCGAGCATTTTGGTGCCTTCGCCTAATGTTGCGGAAGATCATCAAACCAAGAATGCGTTAGCATTGGTGCAGAAGGGTGCTGCAATGCTGATTAAAGATCAAGAGGTAGGTTCTGGTTTGGCGGCTGCATTGAAAAAACTTATCGAAAGCGAAGAAGTTCGTGTAGAGTTGTCTTTAAAAATATCTATGCTCGCAATGCCGAATTCAGCCGATCTGATTGCGGGTGAAGTGTTGAACTTGTTAAATAAGCGGAATGTATAGTCAGTTGAAACATATACATTTCATTGGCATTGGCGGTATCGGCATGAGTGCTTTGGCTCGCTATTTCCTTAAGTCGGGCAAAACGGTTTCAGGTTATGATAAAGTGCGTTCTGAAATTACGGATGCTTTGCAGAACGAAGGCGCACAGGTTTATTTCGAAGAGCGCACGGACTTCGTGAAGTTGCTGACTGATAAGTATGATGAAAACGAATTGTTACCGGTGTATACTCCGGCTATTCCTGCAAATCATGCTGAATTACAATTCCTTCACTCGATTAAGCATACAATTAAAAAGCGCGCTGAAGTTTTAGGGATTATCACTTCCGGAGCTAAAACACTTGCAGTTGCCGGTACACATGGTAAAACTACCACTACAACTTTATTGGCGCATTTATTGAAATCATCCGGAAAAAATGTCTCTGCATTCTTGGGTGGTATTTCCAATAATTACGGAACGAATTTGCTCTTAGGTAATCCGCTATCTGAAACCGATGAACATTTTGTCGTTGTAGAAGCAGATGAATATGATCGTTCATTCCTGCATTTAAAACCATATATATCTATAGTTACAGCAACCGAACCGGATCATTTGGATATCTATGGAACTGAACAGGAAATGTTGAATGCTTATGCCGAATTTGTAAATCAAATTTCTGCACAAGGTGCATTAGTATATAATCGTAATGCAACCCAAATCAACTTGAACAATGCAACATGCACGCAGCTTTCGTATTCCATTCGTAACAACGCTGATGCTATTGCAACGAACATTCATATAGCGAAAGGTCTGTACGTTTTCGATTATAACTTCAACGATGTAAAATACGACCGTTTAAAGTTAGGATTGCCCGGACGACATAACGTTGAAAATGCCGTGGCTGCAATAACAGCTGCTACTTTGGTTGGCTTGAAGGAGTTTGATATCAGAGTGGGCTTGGAAAGTTTTAACGGTGTTGGACGACGTTTTCAAAAACAACTGCAATCTGAAAAGCTCGTAGTGATTGATGATTACGCACATCATCCTACAGAAGTTCAGGCATGTTTGAGTTCTGTTAAAGAATTGTATATCGGTAAAAAGATTACAGCTGTTTTTCAGCCGCATTTATTTTCACGTACTAAAGATTTTCACAAAGAATTCGCAGCTGCTCTTTCCCTCGCTGATCAGGTGTTGTTAATGGATATTTATCCTGCACGTGAGCTTCCTATTTCCGGAGTAAGTTCAGCAATGATTCTGGAACATATTACTTCGGCACAAAAACAATTGGTACATGCCAATAGTGTTACAAGCGAGTTGCTGAATAATCACGGGGATGTTGTTGTGTTCATGGGTGCGGGTAATATCGAATTGTTGGTAAAGCCGTTTTGTAAAGCATGGTTGCAGAAAGAGAAGGAGGTGTTGTCATGAAGCGTTTCATTCGTCCCGTATTGTGGACACTCTTTCTAGTCGGAATTATTGCAGTTACAGGATTTTCAGTAGGTCGCAATGCTGATCGTGTATGCGAAAATTTAAAAATAACAATCGATTATCAGGGTGCAGGAATCTTCCTTACTGGAGAGGATATCAAGGAAGTATTGGAGCAGCAGCAAACTCCGGTAATCAGACAACAACGATCGGAAATTGATGTGTTATGGTTGGAACAACAAATTGGTAAACATCCGGCCGTGCAATATGCTGACGTTTTCTCCAATGTAAATGGTGACGTAACGATTAATGTAACGCAGCGAAAGCCAATCGCTCGCATTGTTACGGTTACGAATGAATCCTACTACATGGATAGCAGAGGTTTCATAATGCCATGGTCGGATAAATATGCCGCGCCGTTATTGCTGATCAACGGAAGAATTGCAGATTCTTATGGCAATTACTATCCGTACAACTTTAGTCAGATTCCTGCTGATTCTGCCATAAAGACTAACTATATGCTTGATGACGCATGGCACGTGGCTGCAGCAATCACTGCAGATTCATTTTTGACCGCGCAAATTGCTCAAGTGTATATATCGAGTGCTCGTTCCATAGAATTGATTCCGCGAATTGGAAGTCATGTTATAAAAATTGGTGATGTAACCGATCTTGATAAAAAGCTAAAAAAACTGATCCTTTTTTATAGGAAGGGTCTATCTCAAACCGGTCGTTGGGAGGATTATGCTATCATCGATCTACGTTTTAATAATCAAATTGTCTGCACCAAAAAACAATAAATATGGAATCTGAAATTGTAGTCGGCCTTGATATCGGCACCACTAAAATCGCTGCTCTGGTGGGTAGAAAAACCGGACATGATAAAATCGAGATACTTGGAATCGGTAAAGCCGAATCGCTGGGTGTTGCGCGCGGCGTAGTTTTAAATATCGACGAAACCGTGAAGGCTATAAAGTTGGCAGTTGATGAAGCTGCAGCAAAATCAGGTGTCGATATTAAAGTAGTGAACGTTGGTATTGCAGGGCAGCACATTAAAAGTGTTCAACATCGCGGCATGAAAACGCGCCGTTCCATTGATGAAGAAATTAGTCAGAAAGATATCGATGAGTTAATCGAAGACATGTATCGTTTGGTAATGTCGCCCGGTGAGGAAATTATACACGTGATACCGCAAGAGTATATCGTGGATAATGAAATCGGAATTAAGAATCCGATTGGCATGGCCGGTACACGTCTTGAAGCGAATTTCCATATTATCACAGGGCAAGTTGCCGCCGCTCGTAACATTTACAAATGCGTGAACAAGGCGGGACTCGAGGTGCAGGATCTCACATTGGAACCGTTAGCTTCTGCTGATGCAGTATTGAGTAAAGAAGAAAAAGAAGCCGGAGTAGTGCTCGTTGATATTGGTGGCGGAACTACTGATGTCGCAATTTTTCACGATGGAATCATTCGTCACACTGCCGTAATTCCATTTGGTGGCAACATTATAACCGAGGATATCAAAGAAGGTTGCAGCATTATTAAAACCCAGGCTGAATTGCTGAAGATGAAGTTTGGTTCTGCATTGGCCAGCGAAAATCAGGAGAATGAAATCGTCTCTATTCCGGGCTTGAGAGGTCGACCACACAAGGAAATTTCTGTTCGCAATCTGGCTAATATTATTCAGGCCAGAATGGAAGAAATCATCGAACACGTGTATTATGAAATCAAGAATAGCGGATTCGAGAAGAAATTAATTGCAGGAATTGTTGTTACCGGTGGAGGAGCTCAGTTGAAGCATATCACACAGTTAATGGAGTTCGTTACCGGAATGGATACTCGTGTTGGTTATCCTAATGAACATCTGGCTGCAAGTTCTGAAGAAGTGACCAGTCCAATGTTTGCAACAGGTGTGGGCCTTGTTATGCGTGGATTACAAAATGTTCAAGGTACAAAGCAAAACGAAGTGAAGGAACCTACTAAGGTGAAAGGACATTCCGATGATCGCAAACGTGGTGGATGGTTTGATCAGATTTTTACCAAAGGAAAACAGTGGTTTGAAGAGGATTCGAATTAACAGTAATCAACATTTGCCCGTTTATAAATATCAAAGCACTACGGAAAATTAAATTGTAAGGTGAACTAATTTTCACGCAATTAATATTAAAACAACAAGAGATGGACTTTTACGGAATATTTGACGAAGACCAAAACAACGAACAAGAACAGAAGTTCGAGATGGGATTCTTTAACACATCCGGAGCCATGGAAGATTCGGGTGATGCAGCTGATAGCAATTCTGAGGTTAACGCTGATGCTTCAAATGAGGCAGGAGTTTTCGAATTTGATATCGTCGGTGAACAGGAAATATTCGATTCTGAATTTGAAGAGAAAATCACATCTGTAAGTGAAGAAAGCCAAATGCTAGCTTCACAAGAAACGATTGTTGTTATGGAGCTGGAAAATGAAACAACAAACAATATCGTGAACCGGGAGGAAGAGGAGTTGATGCCGCAAAATAGTGTAGAGTCGAAGGTAATGAACGAAGTCGAAATGATTTTTGAAACACCGTTTCCCGTTACCGAAGCTGATCCTTTAGGACTAGTGGGCGCTGCAGCCTTCGTGCAGCAAGAATTTGAAAACACAACACAACATACAAACACTCAAACAGATTTAACTATGACTTTTGATTTACCCAATCAGTCTTCCATCATCAAGGTAATTGGTGTAGATCTCGGTGGTCGCCGTATCATTAAAAACAAAAATCGCATGGGAATTAAAGGTGTGGATTTTGTCGTATGCAACACCGATAAGCAGGCATTAGACATGAGTCCGGTTCCGAATAAAGTAGTACTTGGTGCAACACTTACTGAAGGTCGTGGTGCAGGATCTATTCCTGAAGTTGGTCGTAATGCTGCAATTGAAAATATCGAAGATATTCGTCAGCTTCTTGCTAATAATACCAAGATGGCATTTATCACTGCAGGTATGGGCGGTGGAACAGGGACAGGTGCAGCTCCTATCATTGCAGGTATCGCTAAAGAATTAGGTGTACTTACTGTTGGTATTGTAACAGTTCCATTTGCGTTTGAAGGAAACAAACGTAAGCAGCAAGCTGAGCATGGATTGGAACAACTAAAGCAAAACGTAGATACATTGCTCGTTATCTGTAACGATAAGTTGCGTGAAATGTACGGTAACTTGAAACTTAGCGATGCATTCGGTCACGCAGATGATGTATTGACCATTGCTGCGAAGAGTATTGCTGAGATTATCAGCATCTCTCAGCAGATTAACGTGGACTTCGCTGACGTTTGCACTGTAATGCGTGATAGCGGCGTTGCCATTATGGGCTCTGCTTCGGTATCAGGAGAGAATCGTGCTGTACGTGCTGTAGAACAAGCATTGATGTCGCCATTGTTGAATGATAACAATATTTCCGGCGCACGTTATGTGTTGCTGAATATCGTTTCCGGTACGGAAGAAATTACAATGGATGAGTTGGGCGAAATCACAGACTATATTCAGGAAGCAGCAGGTCAAACTGCTGAGATCATTAAAGGTTACGGCGTAAATCCTGAATTGGGTGATGCAGTTAACGTAACTATTATCGCTACGGGGTTCAATCAAAGCAATCCTGTAGCCTACGAATATTCACGTAAACCTGAACAAGAGATAATCGTGAAGCAGTTGGACGAAACTCCGGTACAGGAATTATTTACACCTCCGGTACAGGAAGTTAAGGCGCCTGAAGCAACTGTTGATCCGCTGGAACCATTCTTGATCTCCAAGAATGAAGAGCCGGTAATCAGTAATGAAGTACCAAATTCATCTAACGTAATTGAATTTGAAGTAAACAACGTCGCAGAAGTGCAAATGGAGTTTAATATTTCTGAAGTTGAAATGCAGGAAGAAGAACTCGTTCAGGAGCCGGAATTGCTTGAGCCTGTATTGAAGGTTGTTGAACAAACAGAAAAAAATGAAAGTGTTCAGGAGGAAGTAGTTCGTGTAGAAAAGGAAGAGCAGCAGCGCAGAATGAGTGATCGTGTGCAGAAGTTGAAAGAGATGAGCTTGAAGTTGAAAACTCAGGCAGGATTAAGCGAAATTGAAAACGAGCCTGCATACAAGCGTCGCAATGTTCAGTTGGATAACGTTCCTCATTCTTCAGAAACTCAGGTGTCTCGTTATACCTTGAGCGAGAACGAAGACAAGAAGATCGAAATTCGTCCGAACAATTCATTCTTGCACGATAACGTAGACTAGTAAGATGAATCTGGAAGAGAAAGTTCAGGCTGATATGAAGGCTGCGATGCTGGCTAAGGATCAACCCAAGCTGGAAGCTATTCGTGCAATCAAATCTGTACTGCTGCTATTAAAAACTTCTCCTGATGGTTTAACGGAAGAGTCTGCAATTAAAGCTTTGCAGAAAGAAGTAAAGAAGCGCAAGGAGACAGCCGAGTTGTATGTTTCGCAGGCACGTCAGGATTTAGCAGATGTAGAAGTATTTCAGGCTGGTGTAATTGAGTCTTATCTGCCAAAGCAAATGGGTGAAGCGGAATTACGCGATGCACTGAAAGTATTGATTAGCGAAGTAGGTGCGTCCGGTCCCGGTGATATGGGAAAAGTGATGGGTGCCGCCACTAAGAAGTTTGCAGGTATAGCGGATGGTAAATTGATTTCTGTAATTGTAAAAGAGATATTGAGTTCGTAAAAATCGTGTGTTGTAAATCTGTGTTTGTGTGTGGAACGTTCGGCTTGTGTGTGTGGCCGGACGTTCTTGTTTTATACAACCAATAAAAAAGGCTTCCCGTATAGGAAGCCTTTTAACTTATTGATTATGCAATTAGTTAATCGTATGCACCAGCTTCTTGGTGTAAACTTGCCCGTTGATGTTCATCTGAACAAAATAAATTCCTGACGAAAGATTCTCAGGAGTCCATACCAACTCATAGTGGCCCGGATTCATTTTGTCTTTAGCAACAACCGCAACTTTCTTTCCGGTCATGTCAAAAACAGAAATCTCCACATCACCTACAGTAGCCAATGAATAATCAATGGTCAACTTGTTGGTGAATGGGTTTGGTGATGCGCTGATAGCATTCACGGTTGGTGCAATCTCGGTGATACTTGTTGCAGTTACCGCTACGTTCTGACAACTTGTTGCGTTACATGATGCAGTATCTGCCAAATCAAAGAAATACGCACATACCTGATAAGTGCCGGCAGCAGCATACGTTTGAGAAGCTGTTTGGCCAATCCCGATTTGTGAATTGCCCCAATCCCAGCCATAAGTTGGAATTGTAGCAGTTCCTGTACCAACAGCCGAAGCATTAACGGTTAAACCGTTGGTGGTGTAAGTAAAAGTAACTTGGCACTGCGCTTGAGCAGCCAATGCTAATGTTACACTCGCAATTAACGTGTAGAGTTTTTTCATGCAAAAAGTGGTTTTAGTTTGTAATCAAATTTAATCAGGAAATTCAAACTAAATACACCAATTGTGCTAATCCGTCTGACTTTTTAAGATGTTTTGATCCAATAACGTCCCAAATGGTACAAAATGGCCAAGCGGAATAATATCAAAACCAACAACTCCTGCGCGTACTAACGGGAATGTATCCAATATGCGACGTGCTTCTTCGGTGTCCGCACATTCAAGAACCAGCACAGTTCCCGGGCGATCTTTACGAAAATATACTTCACGAATAATTTCTTTTGTCTGTAACATCCACACGTGCAATGCTTCGCGAATCACAACACCTCGAATGTTTTCTTCCGTAGCCGAAGGAAGTATTTTGTCTATAGCCAGTATTTTCATGATTTGTGCTTTTGATTAAAGGTAAACTATTCGTTGGAAATATACTTGCCCCGCATTTTTCCATTGCCCATCGGAATGTTAAAACCTGCAGTAACCAATGCCATGCCGTCCCAGAATTTGTGAGAAATCATGGCATCACCGGTAGCAAATACATTTCGGAAATTACAGAACACTCCTTTGCCTGTTGTTTCAAGAAATAAGTACTTCAGGAATACCGTACGAATACCGGCTTCAATTCCATATACTTCTCCTGCAACATGAAAGTTGTGATTAACGCGCTCTCCGAACAACGTTACGTCTGAACGAGGAACAACAATCCCTGCACCAACCTTGCCAACTGCAAATACGGATAGCAATGGCTTTTGCCACAGCGGTATTCTACCCATAAAGTTGAACATTAAAAAATTGGCACCATCGGTATGTTCCATCGCGAGGAAGTGATGACTGACCAAAGTATCCTGATCATAAGTTGTTCCGTAAATCTGTCCGGTTAACTTAACGGTTTGGTAGTTGTAAAGTATGTATTTGGAGTGATCAAAATTTATTTCAACACCAAACATACTTCCGGGCAACCAATAACCCATACGATAGCTGTACTGAGGAATACTGATAGCTACTCGAAAAATATCTTGAACCTGCGGCCTGTCATACGCACGCATATCATGAAGAATGAAATCAAATTTTCCATTTGGATCATGCACGTGAATATCCGACTTGGAATACCAGTTTTTGTTGTATCCGAAACTAATGTAATAAGTTCCTTTTTTATCGTTTATCGGACGTTGTTGCTTAACCCCGAAATAATCGCGTAGATTGGATTCTTCTTGTGAATTTCCTTCAGTTGCTATGGAAAAAACAAGCAGTGTAAATATTAAACGAATCATTTTTGAACGCGATTTCTGGAGTAATCGATAATCAGCAGCATACAAAAAGGAAGTGCGTGTACTGCTACGATTCCCGGATAAATTCCTGCAATTTTTAATGCGATGGTTGCTACAATCACAACGCCCAAACCGATGAAGGCAATTTTTCTCAACTTCGACATAACCGTAATGTTTTTCTAAAGGTAAGTATTACGAAATAAAAAAAGCCCGGAAGTGAACCGGGCTTTCTTTATCATCAGTTATAATTTACATCATGCCTTCCATTCCTCCGCCCGGCATAGGCATCGGCTTGTCTTCCTTAATTTCGGAAAGAACGCACTCTGTAGTCAATAGCATTCCTGCAATAGACGCAGCATTTTCTAATGCAACACGCGCCACTTTTGTAGGGTCGATAACACCTGCATCGTAAAGCTTCTCGTATGTTTCAGTACGTGCGTTATAACCGTAATCACCTTTGCCTTCACGTACTTTCTGCACCACGATAGAACCTTCAACACCTGCATTCGCGCAGATCTGACGTAAAGGTTCTTCAATAGCACGACGGATAATGTGAACACCTGTTGTTTCGTCGTCATTGTCGCCTTTCAATTTATCCAGCGCATCTTGCACGCGGATATAAGCAACGCCGCCACCCGGTACAATTCCTTCCTCAACCGCAGCACGTGTTGCATGTAATGCATCGTCTACGCGATCTTTCTTCTCTTTCATTTCCACTTCAGTTGCAGCACCAACGTATAACACTGCTACACCGCCGGCCAACTTAGCCAAACGCTCCTGCAACTTTTCTTTGTCGTAATCAGAAGTGGTAGATTCAATTTGTGCTTTAATCTGATTAACACGTGCAACGATGTCGTTCTTTTTACCGGCACCACCAACAACTGTAGTGTTGTCTTTATCAATGGTAACTTTTTCTGCACGACCCAGGAACGATAACTCAGCGTTCTCCAGTTTGTAACCGCGCTCTTCGCTGATTACCTGGCCGCCGGTAAGAATTGCGATGTCTTCCAACATTGCTTTACGACGATCTCCGAAGCCTGGAGCTTTAACAGCAGCAATGCGCAGTGATCCGCGAATCTTGTTCACTACCAATGTAGCTAGCGCCTCGCTGTCTACATCTTCAGCAATAATCAAAATTGGTTTGCCGGTTTGTACCGCCTTTTCAAGTACCGGAAGTAATTCCTTCATGTTGCTGATCTTCTTGTCGTAAATCAGAATCAGCGGATTGTCCAATACAGCTTCCATTTTGTCTGCATCAGTCACGAAGTATGGAGAAATGTAACCGCGATCAAACTGCATACCTTCTACAACTTCAACAGTTGTTTCGGTGCCTTTTGCTTCTTCAACCGTGATAACACCTTCTTTCTTCACACGACCCATTGCTTCAGCAATTAACTTACCGATAGCGCTGTCGTTGTTCGCAGAAATAGTAGCAACTTGCTCAATCTTTTCATTGTCGTCGCCAACTTTCTTCGACATCTTCTTTAGGTTTTCAACCACTGTTGCAACAGCCTTATCAATACCGCGCTTCAAGTCCATCGGATTAGCTCCTGCAGCAACGTTTTTCAAACCTGATGTTACGATTGCTTGCGCCAATACAGTCGCAGTTGTAGTTCCGTCACCGGCAACGTCTGCAGTTTTGGAAGCTACTTCCTTAACCATTTGAGCGCCCATATTTTCAATGGGATCTTTCAGTTCAATTTCCTTAGCAACTGAAACACCATCTTTCGTGATAGTTATACTATAATTTATACAATTGCGAAAATGTCTGATTCACGCATAATCAAGAATTCTTTCCCATCAATCTGAACTTCCGTTCCGGCATACTTTCCATAAAGAATTTCGTCTCCAACTTTTACAGTCATGGGTTCGTCCTTTTTACCATTTCCAACTGCCACTACCTTGCCGCGCTGCGGTTTTTCTTTAGCGGTATCTGGAATAATGATTCCACCTGCTGTCTTTTCTTCTGCCTGTGCTGCCTGAACTACTACACGGTCAGCAAGAGGCTTAATCTTAACATTTGCCATTGCTTATAAATTTTGAGTTATTACGTTTGGTTTATTGTGTTAAAGCCCGAAGGCATCCTACTTGCACCAATATTATACCAATCCTTACTTTTTTTATGATCAACGCCAATATTACAGTTTCATTGAAAAAAAAATGCCAGGAAATGACATCCTGACATTGAGTGTATTTTGTAATAAAAATTACTTCGGTTGTGGTGCCGGTTGTGGTGCCGGTGCAGCGGGCTGTTGCGGCTGTGGCTGTGGCTGTGCTGCTGGTGCCTGATTGTTGAAGTCTGCCGCGCGGTCTTTAGTGGTTGATGTTCCGCCTTCTCCACCTACGCGGCTTCCTGAACTTAAGCTGGCACTAAAAATACTCAACACCAATAGCGCTACCGCCAATCCCCATGTAGCTTTTTCCAAAAAGTCTGCCGTACGACGAACGCCCATTACTTGAGCGCCTGAAGTAAAGCCGGAAGCTAATCCGCCGCCTTTAGGATTTTGAATCAATACAGCCAGCACCAATAGGATGCAAATCAGGATAATCAGAATGGAAATAACTGCGGTCATTTCGATGTATTTTTATTTGGTGTTCGTTTCAGTTCTTCAATAAGGGCTGCAAAGTAAGTGCTTTTTTCCGGATATTTCAAACTGAGTTTTTGATAGGTGCGAATAGCCTTCGGATAATTTCCTTGTTTCGCGTAAATCCTTGCTAATGTTTCAGTTACGAAATCATCCGACTCCTGGACACTCTTCTTTGCCATGTTAACAGGATTGTAGAAGCTCGTTTTTGTTGGTTTTATCCGCGGTTCTTCCTGTATAAAACGCTCTATCAATTGTTCCGGCATCACCGGCTCACTTTGCGGCTCCTTGATAGGAACTACTTCCTGTTTATTCGCATCCAATTGCTTCAACCAGCCCGCAAAGTCCGACGATTCTACCTCCAATTCTGTAGTTGCCGGAATCGGCACTTGATCAATTATCGGTGAAGTTACATCGATAGCTTGCTCGGCTACCGAGGGCAATTCTTCAGGCAATTCATCCCGCACCTCCAACAAAATACTGTTGTTGATCGCAGACGTAATGATCGACTGTTCAATCGGATCTTCCGGAACCACAATAGGAGTTGATGCCGTTTCATCTTCAACAATCTCCTCTGTTATAACAGGCTCGGTATACCGAATATCCCAGGAATGTTCTTCTTGAGTTTCTTCTGTGATACCAGGTGATATTTCGTCATAAATTTCACTCGTGCCGATATCCTCCGCACCATCCGGCTCAACTAAAACGTACAAAAGCGTATTGATTTCATCAGCAGCAGTTGGTGGAACTTCTTCTTGTACTGCAGGTGTTTCAACAACTTCAGATGTCGGTTTTATGTTTTGTTCCGGTTGTGGAGGAGGTACAGGTGTCGGATGATTTCTCCAGTGGTGCAACAATTGAAGCTGACGCAACATTCCCGCTTCCCATTCCTCAGAATTACTACGCAATTTATTTTTGTGAACAAAAGGAATTGCAGGTTCTAAAGGTGTTTGAGCGATTTCTTCCTGAATCGGCTCTGAAGACTTGATTTCATTAATTACTTCCTGAACTGATTCTTCGGTGATAGCAGCCGTTGTTATTGCTTCTTTACTAGTGATGAGTTCATACAATTTCTTTCTGTTTACCGCATGTGCTGCTGCTATACGAAGTTGCTGATTGTACAAAAAACTATTGTCGTTATGCAGGGATTTGATGTACAACAAATGCGCAGTCTGAAACCACGGGTAATTGCGCAACACCTCATCCAGTTGTGCCCCGGCATCTTTGCCCAGCTTAACAGGATGATTTATCCATTGATGCAGCGTTGCAGTATTCATCGTTTTACCACGCGTTTATTGAGCGGTTCATAATATCTTGAACAATCTGATCGGTAATTTCTTTAATCAATTGATCTTCCACAGCAGGCAAACTTTGTGAACTTGGAAAGTCTGCAAATCGGCTGAAGGAGGATTCGAAATTATATTGTTCTTCTATTTTATCGGTGTACTTGATATTGATGGAAATCGTTAATCGGTTGAGCGCAGCTTGATCCGTGCCTCCACCCGAAATGGCCACAGGTGCAATGGAATAACCCGTGATGGTTCCTTCATAATTCAAATCGCCATTTTGTTGCACCAGTTTTAGTCGTGTTTGTCGCAGAATGATTTCGCGCAAAGCTTCTGTCATGGTTTGTGGCAAGGTCGGTTTTGCCAGTGGTGCACTATTGTTGAAAGTAATAACGGAAACAGTAACGGAATCTGCAAAGGTTCTTCCTCCGGATAAGCTGTACCACTTGCATCCGTGCATGGAAAATCCCAGTAGCGTTGCTGTTATCAGCAGTAGTGCTCCGATACGCATGCCTTATCCTTTAATATTATACTCATTAATTTTCCGGTACAGCGTTCGCTCCGAAATGCCCAATTCTTTCGCTGCATTTTTGCGTTTTCCGCGATGTTTCTCTAATGCTTTCTTGATGAGTTCAATCTCCTTTTCCTGCAACGATAAAGAATCTTCAACTACTTCTTCGTGCTCTAAAATTTCATCATGGTCATACGTCCCTTTGGGCAATACCATTGGATGATCTGATGACGGCAACACAACAGGTTGATCTGTGAAGACCGGCGCATGTTTAGGAAGTAACTCCTGCTTTACGTGTCCGCCTTGAATCAACTGCATCGTTACTGATTTCAACTCGTTTAACTCTTGTCGCATTTGTTGAATCATCTGAAACAAAAATTCACGCTCCATCATATCGCCTGCTTGCTGTTCACCTCTTGCAAGAACAGGCATTGATGCTGCGGGTGACTTATAATCAGGCAAATATTTCTGCAAGATGGTTGCGTCAATATCACGCGATTTTTCAATGATACTCAATTGCTCTGTAACGTTTTTTAATTGACGAACATTCCCGTGCCAGTAATAATTCACCAGCATATGTTCCGCGTCAGACGTAAGTTTCACTACGGGCATACGATAACGTGTCGCAAAATCAGCGGCAAATTTTCGGAACAACAAATGAATATCTTGCTTGCGTTCACGCAAAGGTGGCAACGCAATTGGAACAGTATTTAAACGGTAATATAAATCCTCACGAAACTTGCCGCGTTGAATAGCATCAGGAATGAAAACGTTTGTTGCAGCAACTACGCGCACATTTGTTTTTTGCACCTTCGATGAACCTACACGAATAAATTCTCCGGTCTCTAAAACCCGCAGGAGTCGTGCTTGCGTAGCCAAAGGCATTTCTGCAACTTCATCTAAAAAAATTGTTCCGCCGTCTGCCACTTCGAAATAACCTTTACGTGCTTCCGTTGCTCCGGTAAATGAACCTTTCTCATGACCGAACAATTCCGAATCTATTGTTCCTTCTGGTATCGCACCACAATTCACAGCTATGTATGAACCGTGTTTTCTGCTGCTGAGGTGATGAATAATTTGCGGAAAAACTTCTTTACCCGTTCCGCTCTCGCCGGTAATGAGTACAGCGAGATCAGTCGGAGCAACCTGAACCGCGATATCAATAGCACGATCCAGTTGGGCGGCAGATCCGATAATTCCGAAACGCTGTTTGATTTCCTGAATAGTCATGTTTAATTTTTAACTGCTTTTCCAATCAATGTTGTCGCAGTGCAACGTTCCACCAAAACATCAGCATAATCGCCGGGCTTAAAATGTTCTTTGGGGAATACCACAACGGTATTTTGTGTGTTACGTCCCATCCACATTTCATCCGATTTTTTCGATTCGTGTTCTACCAACACACGATGTACTTTACCAACCTGTGCTTTGGTTTTCTTTTCCGAAAGTTTTTGCTGTAGCGCTATCACTTCGCTTAAACGACGCTTTTTGATTTCTTCCGGCACATCGTCCGTAAACTTACGTGCAGCTTGTGTTTTAGGACGTTCCGAGTAGGCAAACATGTATGAAAAATCGTACTCCGACCATTCCATCAAACTCAACGTGTCTTGATGATCTTCTTCTGCCTCAGTGCAAAATCCTGTAATGATATCGGAAGAAATTCCGCACTCGGGAATAATTCGACGAATGGCACGAATGCGATCCATATACCATTCACGATCGTAACCGCGGTTCATAATATCCAACATTCTGCTGCTGCCGCTCTGAACGGGAAGGTGAATGTATTTGCAGATGTTATTGTACTTCGCCATCGTATGCAGAACTTCGTCCGTCATGTCCTTCGGATGCGAAGTGCTGAAACGAATGCGCAAATCCGGAGAAACCAACGCAACACGTTCCAATAACTGAGCGAAGTTCACGGCGTGTGCGCGCTGTTCTTCGGTGAGAATTTCTTTTTTCAATCCGCCGCCGGCCCACAAGTAGGAGTCAACGTTTTGTCCCAACAAGGTGACTTCACGATAACCTAAATCAAAAAGTTCTTTCGCTTCTTTTACAATGCTCTCCGGATCACGAGAACGTTCGCGCCCACGTGTAAATGGAACTACGCAAAACGAACACATGTTGTCGCAACCGCGCATGATGCTGATAAACGCAGTAACGCCATTACTGTCCAAACGCACAGGGGTAATATCGGCGTACGTTTCTTCTTTCGAAAGAATTACGTTCACTGCCTTATGACCGCCCTGAACTTTTCCTATCAACTGCGGCAAATCACGATACGCATCAGGACCAACCACTATGTCAACGATTTTTTCTTCTTCCAAAAATTTCTCTTTCAATCGTTCCGCCATACACCCCAGCACGCCCACAATCAAATCGGGCTTGTGCGATTTCCAACTTTTGAATTCGTTCAGTCGATTTCTTACGCGTTGTTCGGCATTCTCCCGTATAGCACAGGTATTGATAAATATCACGTCCGCTTCACGATAATCTTTCGTGGTAGCAAAACCATCCTGGCCAAGAATTGAAGCCACAATCTCCGAATCGGAGAAGTTCATCTGGCAGCCGTAACTCTCCAGAAATAATTTTCGTTGCCCTTCTTGTCCGGGCACCAGCAATGCTTCGCCTTGTCTGTTCTCGTCTATTACTTTTTCCAACTCCATATTTTTTTTGGGAGGACGAAGGTAAGGTATAATATTTCCCTGTCAAAATGGCAGTTGGTTAAACTTTCAAAAAAAATATTTGGAATGTTCGAAAATCTCTATTTATATATAAATAGGGGAGAAATCTGACTGACTTGGAGCATGTCAGTATTTGGAAGTCTCGCAACTCTTGCTTTTTCTTTGCAACATGTCGAACGTAAAAGTGAAGCAGTTTAGAAGAAGCATTATGGCAAAAAACCTAGTTATTGTGGAGTCCCCTGCGAAGGCAAAAACCATTGAAGGATTTTTGGGGAAAGATTTTTTGGTGAAATCATCGTTCGGTCACGTGCGTGATTTAGCCAAGAAGGGAATGGCCGTGGATACGGATAAAGATTTCAGTCCGGTGTACGAAGTGAGTCCGGATAAAGAGAAGGTAGTAGCGGAATTAAGAAAATTAGCAAAATCAGCAGAGATTGTTTGGTTAGCAACGGATGAGGACCGCGAAGGAGAAGCTATTTCATGGCACTTATTTGAAACCTTGAAGTTAGATGACGATAACACGAAACGAATTGTGTTTCATGAAATCACCAAGCCTGCAATTTTAAAGGCTATACAGAATCCCCGCACCATCGATAAACACCTGGTTGATGCGCAACAGGCGCGTCGAATTCTGGATCGTTTAGTGGGCTTCGAGTTGTCTCCGATTTTGTGGAAGAAAATTAAACCTTCCTTGTCTGCAGGTCGCGTACAAAGTGTTGCCGTGCGATTGATTGTGGAGCGCGAACGTGAAATTCTGAATCACAAATCGGTGTCTTCGTTCAAAGTGAGCGCCTTGTTTCTTGCAGGTAGCGCGGCTTTCAAAGCGGAATTGAAAAGTAATTTCACTTCTCGTGACGAAGCTATGGCCTTTCTTCAGAAATGTAGAAACGCTGTATTCACGGTAAACGCGCTTGATACAAAACCGGCTAAAAAATCACCGGCAGCGCCGTTCACAACATCTACGTTGCAACAGGAAGCATCACGAAAGTTAGGCTTCTCCGTAAAGCGCACCATGAGCGTTGCACAGCGTTTATACGAAAGCGGAAAAATTACATACATGCGAACCGATAGTGTTAATCTTTCGGATCTCGCAATGGAGATGGCGGCAGGTGTGATCAAAAATAATTTCGGCGAGAAATACGTGAACCCACGACGCTATAAAACGAAAAGTAAAGGTGCACAAGAAGCTCACGAAGCGATTCGTCCAACATACATGGAAAACAGTTCCATTGATGGTGAACGCGATGAAATGCGCTTGTACGATCTCATCTGGAAACGTACGCTGGCTTCTCAGATGGCGGATGCAGAACTTGAAAAAACAACTGCACAAATTGGAACGGCTGCAACTACAGAAACATTCGTAGCGCAAGGTGAAGTCATCAAGTTCGACGGATTCCTAAAAGTGTATATGGAATCTTCTGATGATGAAGGTGACGATAACGAAAAGCAGGAAGGTATGTTGCCGGCAATGAGTGTTGGTCAACAACTCGGACTCGAGAATATTACGGCTACCCAGCGATTCACACACCATCCTCCGAGATATACTGAAGCGAGTTTGGTGAAGAAATTGGAAGAGCTTGGAATTGGTCGACCTTCAACTTATGCACCAACGATTTCAACGGTTCAGGATCGTGGTTATGTAGTGCGCGAAGATCGTGAAGGGAAACCACGCAACTACGACGTTTTGACGTTGAAAAGCGGAAATATCAACGAAGAAATTCGTACTGAAAATACGGGTGCCGAGAAATCAAAATTATTCCCAACCGATATCGGAATGGTAGTAACCGACTTCTTGCAACAATACTTCCCGCAAATCATGGATTACAACTTCACCGCATCGGTAGAAGAAGAGTTCGATCGTATCGCGGACGGTGAGATGGATTGGAGAAAAATGCTGAAAGATTTTTATCGTCCTTTTCATCAGGAAGTAGAAAAGACATCAGAAACATCGGAGCGTGCAAGCGGCGAGCGTTTGTTGGGTGTTGATCCGAATAGCGGTAAAAATGTTTACACTCGTATAGGTCGATTCGGTCCATTGGCTCAAATCGGCGAAAGCGACGATGAAAAGAAAAAATTCGCGAGTCTGCGTAAGGATCAGCGTTTGGAAATGATTACGCTGGAAGAGGCATTGGAATTGTTCAAATTACCGCGTATATCCGGACAATACGAAGGCAAGGACATGAAAATTGCTATCGGTCGCTTTGGTCCGTATATCCAACACAACAGTGCATTTTACTCGATTCCGAAAACGGATGATCCCATGTCTGTTTCTGTTGAACGGTGCATTGAGATTATCGAAGCTAAACGCAAAGCCGATGCAGAGAAAGAAATCAAGGTTTTTGAACCGGAACGTCCCGATGTTCGTTTATTGAATGGACGTTGGGGGCCGTATCTGGCTATCGGTAAAGATAATTTCCGCCTGCCGAAAGGAACAGATCCGTTGACGTTATCGTTGCAGGATTGCCTGAAACTTGCGGAAGAGCAGGGTGGTGGCAAATCGAAAAAAGCAGCTGCATCAAAAGCTGTTCCGGCTAAAGCAACAAAAGCTCCGGCAAAAAAGACGAAAGCTCCTGCAAAGAAATCTGCAACTCCGAAAAAGAAGCCGGCGAAAAAAGCTGTCGCAAGTAAGAAGGTCAAATAGGTACTTATCAACTGTAGGTATTGAATAAAGATTAAGTCACTGCGTGTTTATTGCGCAGTGACTTTTTAATATTTGTCCAATAGCCTTCCTTATGTCAACGAATCTGCAGTTCCCTGAATTTTTTGAGCCGGTTAAATGGAATGCCATTAACGGCAACTATAATTTTTTATCTACTCAGTTCGGTAGTCTGATCCGCGTGTATAAAGAAGGAGACGAATGGCCTGACCTCGACGGAATGCAGTTTGCATTAATCGGAGTCATGGAAGATCGTCGTGCGGTTAATAACAATGGTTGTGCACTCGCTCCCGACCACGTGCGCGGATGGTTGTACAAATTGTTTCAGTCCAATTGGGAACTTCGGTGCGCTGATTTAGGCAACATTCGTGCAGGTAATCAACCCGGCGATACCGACTTCGCGCTGAAGACTGTTATTGGTTCGTTGTTGCGAAAAAATATTATTCCAATTATAATCGGCGGTGGCAATGAGTTGGCGTATGCACAATATCTCGCGTATGAAGCCATCGAACAAACGGTTAATCTTGTATCCATTGATCCGGAATTTGATCTCGGAAGCGCGGATGATGAATTACAGAATAAATCATGGTTGAGTAAAATCATTTTACATCAACCGAATATGCTGTTCAATTTTTCGAACATCGGTTATCAAACCTATTTCGTGGAACAAAGTACCGTTGATTTAATGGCCAAATTGAATTTCGATGTACATCGTTTGGGGCAATGCCGCGCGAAGTTGGAAGATATTGAACCCATTATTCGCAATGCCGATATGGTGGCTTTTGATATGAGTTCAATTCGCCGATCTGAATCTCCCGCGCACGAGCAAGCCGGTCCGAACGGATTCACGGGTGACGAAGCATGTCGCCTGGCCCGCTACGCCGGTATCAGCGATAAATGTTCTTCATTCGGTATTTACGAAATGAACCCGGCCTACGACCAGAGCGGTCAAACGGCGCATTTGGTGGCGCAGATGGTTTGGTGTTTTCTGGAAGGCTACTACAACCGAAAAAAAGATTATCCGTTCACCGATATTTCAGAATACACGAAATACAGAGTGTTTCTGAAGGATCATAAACATGAAATCGTCTTTTACAAAAGTTCCAAAAGCGATCGTTGGTGGATGGAAGTTCCTTATCCGCCCAATCAACGCCTCAAATTTGAACGACACGCACTCGTGCCCTGCACCTACAGCGATTATCAATTGGCCTGCGAGGAAGAAATGCCGGATCGTTGGTGGCAAACTTTTCAAAAACTCTTCTAACATTTTCAAAATCCTGTATCTTTTTGAAAATAGAGGAGTTATATCTCCCAAACGGGTATCTTAGGACTCCTTTTTTAACAAATTATGCCCTTTTTAACAGGTTGAGGTTAAAAAAGATTTGTTTTGTTATTGAGGATATCTATCTTAGCGACCTAAGTGTATTCTGTAAAGACCAGAAATTAAGACAGGAAAAATAAATTCATTATGAAGAAAACCCTTACCACTATTGCGCTTGCGCTAGGTGTAATGAGCGGATTTGCTCAGCAAGACCCGCAATTTTCTCAGTACATGTACAACAAAATGTTCATGAATCCGGCTTATGCGGGCATGCGTCAGGCGTTGTGCGGTACATTAATCGCCCGTCAACAGTGGAGCGGGTTTGATGGAGCACCTCAAAGCGGTGTGCTTTCTATCGACGGCTACGTTCCTCCATTGCGTGGTGGTTTAGGCCTAAACGTAATGTATGATAAGCTTGGTTTCGAACAAACCATGGCTTACCGTTTAGCATACTCATTTCATATTAATGATGTAGGTGGCGGAACATTGGGTATCGGTATCGAAGCCGGCGCTGTGAGTAAGCGTATCGGACCAACAGGTACTAACCAGTGGATTGCTACTACAAACTGGCAGAACGACGTGGCTATTCCTCCTCCGGTTATGGCAAAAACAACTTTTGACATAGGATTTGGATTGTGGTATCAGCGCCAGAATTTGTGGATTGGTTTATCTTCTACTCACTTGCCGGCGAATACAATTGATGACGGTACTATACCATATGGCACACCTCCTGTTACACACAATTTAGTGTATAACATGGCGCGCCACTACTTTATTACGGGTGGATACAACTGGGAAACCGGTGGAGCTTGGTCTATCCGTCCGTCTTTTTTAGTAAAATCTGATGCTACAGTTACTACTTTTGATGTTAAGAGTTATTCTTGAACTACTGTCATCCGATCGAAATCACGCCGAAGCGTGAAGGTCACGGGGACGTTCGTTTGTTCGACTAATAAGCAAATTGATCAAATTGTAACCTGACCGAAACAATTACCGTAGAAGCGAGTCCTCTCGTTTCAAATCGTCGCCTGAAAAAAGTGACGATTTTGTTGCAAAGGGAACAATTTACGATGCGGGAACATCGTTTAATAACAAAGGGAAACAACACTACTAACTAAAAGGGAAACTAAAGGAGGCAAAATGAAACGTATCTTGATCGTTGGCATGGCTGCATTACTGCTGAGCTCTTGTTCACAAGAGAATGGTCAGTTGATGGGCGTGCAGGACAGACCGGCATGGTATCCGTTTGACCCGTATGGAATGTTATACTGTCCTATGGGCAGTTACAACATGGGGCCAAGCGATGAGGACATCCCGTACGCACACACCACCAAATCCAAAACGGTCTCTGTGCAGGCATTCTACATGGACCAAACCGAGATATCTAATAACGAGTACCGCCAGTTCGTTTACTGGGTGCGTGACTCGATCGCTCGTCGTCTTTTGTCTGAAGTAGCAGAAGAAGATTGGTTAATCATGGAAGAAGACTTTATCGGTTACGAGGACAATGGTCCTGTGTACATTGATGAAGATTATCCTGAAGATCCTTATCGTCCGTTAAATTGGGAAATGCGCTTGCGTTGGGATGAGACCGATCCTGAATTAAAAGCTGCATTGGATCCAATGTACTTACCTGCTGAAGAGCGCTTTTATCGTCGTAAAGAAATCGACACACGTCGTTTGATTTACGAATATTATCGTATAGACTTGCGCACGGCATCTCAGAAGTCTAACCGTTACATTCCAAAAACTACTCCGGGACCAAACGGACGTCAGTTTCCTACTCGCGAAGTTGGATCTTATAACGTTACTTCTAAAGAAGGTAGTAAGAGCAACGTAAATCGTAGCGTATTCATTATAAAAGACGTAATTCCTGTTTATCCGGATACGTTGGCATGGATCCACGATTTCACATACAGTTTTAACGAGCCAATGACCAATATGTATTTTTGGCATCCGGCTTATGATGATTATCCGGTCGTAAACGTAACCTGGAAACAAGCTCGTGCATTCTGTGTATGGCGCACCATGTTGTTAAACTGTTTCTTAAGTGGAGACGGTGAAGCAACTGTTCAGGATTTCCGTTTACCAACTGAATCTGAGTGGGAATATGCGGCTCGTGGCGGTCTGCAGTTGTCACCATTCCCTTGGGGTGGTCCGTATATCCGTAACGCACGTGGATGTTTCTTAGGAAACTTTAAACCAATGCGCGGTTCTTATATCGACGACGGTGGTTTCCACACAGTTAAGATTTTCTCATACAACCCGAACGATTGGGGCTTCTATTGCATGGCGGGTAACGCAGCAGAGTGGACGTCCAACGCGTTCGATGAATCTGCTTACGATTTCATGCACGACTTGAACCCTGATTACCAGTATGAAACTACTGTGCAGGAAGAACAAGTTCCTGTATTGTGCCGTAAAGTAATTCGTGGAGGATCGTGGAAAGATGCAGGTTTCTATTTGCAGAACAGTACTCGATCATACGAATATCAGGACACAGCCAAGTGTTATGTAGGATTCCGTTGTGCAATGACCTTCTTGGGGCGTTCGAAGGATGACGATTTATAAATGGAAATTAACAAACCAAGCAATAATTCTTTTTTAACTAACCTAACAAACAAGTAGAAAAAATGAGCGGTAACAGTCTCTTTGCAAGTAAGAAGTGGAAGAACTTCATGGCGAAGTTGTATGGTTTCGGTGCAGCAGTCGTAATCGTTGGAGCGTTGTTTAAAATCCAACACTGGCCGGGTGCAGGTTTAATGTTGATCGTGGGTCTTGGAACAGAGGCCGTGATCTTCATTTTCTCTGCATTTGAACCATTACATGAAGAATACGATTGGACATTAGTGTACCCTGAATTGGGTGGTATGCAAGACGAAGAAGGCCGTTCACAAGGTAAGGCAATTGGCGGAGGAGATAATTTGACTCAACAATTGGACAAAATGTTGGAAGAGGCTAAGATTGGTCCTGAATTGTTGGAGAGCCTGGGAACAGGAATGCGGAATTTGAGCGATAGTGCTGCTAGGTTGGGTGAAATCGCTGATGCAAGTGTTGCTTCAAAAGATTTCTCTGACGGATTGGTAAAAGCTACAGATAGCGTTGGTCGTTTGTCTCAGGCGTACGAGCGCGCTAACGAGAGCGTTTCTTCTTCAGTTGATTCATTGGCTGATGCGTATTCTCGCGCCTCTAAGACTTTGGAATCGTTTGCTGTTGCAAATGATGAAGCAGCTTCGTATAACGATCAGTTGTCTAAAGTATCGAAGAACTTATCTGCCTTGAACGCAGCATACGAGTTGCAATTGCAGGGTTCAAACGAACACTTGAAAGCTACTAATATATTGTATGAAGGTATCCAATCTATATTGTCTAATCTGAACGAATCTGTCGAAGATACTCGCAAGTATCGTTCTGAGATCAACAACTTGGCAGAGAATCTTGAAGCTCTCAACACCGTTTACGGTAACATGTTGACTGCGATGAACGTTCGTCGCTAATAGATCTGTTTATTTATTAATAAGAACCTAATAAGGAGATTATAGAAAATGGCTGGAGGTAAACAGAGTCCGCGTCAAAAGATGATTGGTATGATGTACTTGGTACTCACCGCACTTTTGGCGCTGAACGTGTCCAAAGAGATTATCACCTCGTTCATTGTTATCGAATCCGGTTTGATTCAAACCAATAAGGGTATCGAGAACAAGAACGGTGTATTGTATTCGCAATTCGATCTGGCTAAACTCAATGACGAGAAAAAGGCCGGCCCTTTCTTTGATAAAGCGATGAAAATTAAAGCTGAGTCGAAGAAACTGTATGATTTTATTCAGAATCTGAAGGCAGAATTGAAAATGAACGTAGAAGGATTGCCCGACAAAAAGATCGGCGATACTATGCAGTCTATTTTCATTGCAAAACCGGATGATTATGATATCCCAACAAACTACATGATCGGTGAAGATCCGGCGAATGTTACCGGAAAAGCAAAAGATCTTAAGGCTGAGATGTCCAAGTACAAGAAATTCCTGGAAGATCAATTGGCTCCTGATCAAAAGGAGAAGTTGAAAAACAACCTGGCAACTCTTGATACTAAAGACCAATACTCAAAGGACAACGAAAAAATGGTGTCTTGGGAATGGTACAACTTCTATCATATGCCTATTACTGCAATGTTGGCTAACCTAACACGTCTTCAGATTAACGTGAAGAATGCTGAAGGTGATGTTGTTGCAGAATTGTTGTCTTCTGTATCTAAGAACGACTTTAAGTTCGATACACTTGCAGCAAAAGTTGTAGCACCAACTTCTTATGTATTGTCAGGAGATAAGTATCGTGCGGATCTATTCGTTGCAGCGTTCAGTACTACCCAAGATCCTCAGATATGGTTGTGTGACTATGACTCGGTGACAAAAGTGCCCAAAGGACCAATTGACTCTACTTCGGTAAAGGTTAACCGCGGTATTGGAACTTATGAAGTTCCTGCAGCTGCTGTTGGTTTGCAAAAGTGGTCAGGGTTGATCCGTGTGAAGAAGCCGGATAACACTTTCGAGTCATATCCATTTAAGTCTGAGTATATCGTTGCTGCTCCGTCTGCTGCGGTATTCCTGGAAAAGATGAACGTGTTCTACATCGGAGTTGATAATCCTATCAGCATTTCTGCTGCGGGTGTTGCTCCTTCAGATTTACAGCCAAGCCTTAGCGGCGGTTCTATGAGCCCTGCAGGCAAGCCAGGAAGCTACATTGTGCGTGTAACAGGTGGAACAGAAGCAACAATTAACGTTGGTGCTAAATTGAACGGTATTAATAAACCAATGGGATCTTTTAAGTTTCGTGTTAAGCGTGTGCCTGATCCGGTTGCCTATGTCGGAAACATTAAGGGCGATGGTCAGATGACGAAAGCGGAATTGTTAGGACAGAGTGGCGTATTTGCTCGTATGGAAAACTTTGATTTCGACCTTTCGTTCAAAGTGGTATCATTTGTGATGTCAATGAATGTTAACGGTGCATTCGTAGAAAAGAAGGGCTCAGGTCCAGCGTTAACCGGCGACATGAAATCATTGTTACAAGGTGTTAAGCCGGGCAACAAAGTATTTTTTGAGCAAGTAACTGTTCAGGGGCCAGACGGATCACTCCGTAAGATTCCGGGTGTTAACATCAAAGTGAAATAACAACTACAAGGGAGGAACTACAAATGAAAACGATCAAAAGTATTCTGATTGCAGCATTTCTACTGCTTATTGGCAGTACTGCTGACGCACAGGTACTCGATCCGAATTTTCCGGATCAGGTGTACATGAAGGAGAATACACGTGCGCGTAAGCCAATTCCGTACACGCATCTTCGTGAAGCGGACGTCATGTGGTCGAAGCGTGTGTGGAGAACTATCGATTTGCGAGAGAAGTTTAATCATCCGCTGTATTATCCGGAAACGCGTATCAACGATCGTCGTTCTCTGTTTGATGTGATCAAAGACGCATTATTAACCGGAGAAATCACTGCATTCGATAATCCTGTATTGGATGACGAATTCAAGGTGAAAATGTCGAAGGTTCAGGTGGAAGGAATGTTTACGCAGTGGGATTCTACAAATCAGGTAGAAGATCCTAACAATCCGGGAACATTCATTATTTCTCCTATCCGTATCGATCTTAACTCTAACTCTGTAAAGGCGTATTGGATTAAGGAAGATTGGTTCTTCGATAAGCAGCGTTCCGTAATGGACGTCCGTATTTTGGGTTTATGTCCTTTGCGTGAAAAAGCTGATCCATCAACCGGTGAAGTTGTAGGCTTCTTACCATTGTTCTGGGTGTATTTCCCACAGTGTCGTCCAGTTTTTGCAAAAGCAGAAGTTTATAATATGAAGAATGATGCAGAGCGTCGTTCATTGGATGATACATTTTGGAAACGCATGTTTCAGAGCTATATACATAAGGAAAGTAATGTCTACGACCGTACTATACCTGCGTATTATACAGGCTTGGATGCATTGTTGGAAGCAGATCGCGTAAAAGACGATATATTCAAGGTGGAGCACGATTTGTGGCACTTCTAAACGAAAAATAAAATCCCACTGAAAAGCGGGATTTTATTTTTTGCAAAAAAAGTCATTCGAAAGAGTGACTTTTTTTTTATTGCGGTATATGCTTCTAAAGTTCACAAATAAGAAGGGAGCACTATATGTATCGTCAACTATCAAATCATCAAAGCAGAAAAACATATCGCGTATTTGTAATTCTATGTTTTGGATTGATTATGAATCTGGTTTCAAGACAATTATTCGGACAGTCCGATTTCGGTGAAACATTTTACGTTAAAGAAAATACACGCACCCGTAAACCAATTCGATACGTACATGAACGTGAAGCAGATATTATGTGGTCGAAGCGCGTTTGGAGAACGATCGATTTGCGTGAGAAGTTTAATCATCCTTTATATTTCCCTGAAACACCTACAAATCCACGTTTGAGTTTGTTTGATGTGATCAAAAAAGGTTTAATAGAAGGGTCTATTTACGCGTATGACAATCCTGTTTTTGATGATGAATTCAAAGTGCGAATGACTACTGCACAAGTAGCTCAGTTGTTCACCTGGTACGATTCTACTAATTTGGTTGCTGATCCGTACAATCCGGATAACATGATTCAGGCGCCAATTCAGTACAATTTAACTGCTAATATGATTAAGCAGTATTGGGTGAAAGAAGATTGGTTTTGGGATCGTCAGCGTTCTGTGATGGATGTTCGGATAATCGGTATTTGTCCGTTGCAGGAAAAGACGGATGCTGCAGGCGAAGTGATTGGTTACAAACCTTTATTCTGGTTGTACTTTCCGGCATGTCGCGATTTGTTTGCTCGTCATGAAGTATTCAATACAAAGAATGATGCGCAACGTTTATCGTTTGATGATGTGTTTCATAAAAGAATGTTCGGTAGTTATGTGCGTAAAGAAAGCAACGTTTACGATCGCACAATCGAGTCGTATGCTCCGGGTCTAGATGCCTTGCTGGAAGCGGATCGCGTGAAGGAAGATATTTTTAAGACTGAACACGACATGTGGCATTTTTAAGTCGTGTCTTTTGCGCGCGGAGTCATCGTTTCGGTGGCTCCGTTTTTTACGGCATACTATTTGAATGAATACTTACGTTAGTATATTAATCTATGGAACAACATTTACATCTGTTTTACTTAATTCATTTGAAAGGAGTACACGATGAAGATGCATGTTCATTCCAAACGCACTGCACGTACTGTCGCTGTTGTATATACGGAGCTATCCGTAGCAATTAAGGTGTTGCTGTTTTTTATTGCACTATTTTTTGCGGTTCAGGTGTCCGCGCAGAATCCATGTATTGCTGTGGACAACGGATTAATTATAGGTCCCGAATCTCACGGAGCAACAAAAATGCGTAAGCCGGTTCCTTATCCGCACGTGCGTGAAGCTGATGTAATGTGGGCGCAACGTATTTGGAGGACGCTGGACCTTCGCGAGAAAATGAATCATCCGTATTATTATCCGGAAGTGCCAAACGGAGGATTGATGAGTTTATTTGATATCATCAAAGGCTCTGTTTTAGGCGGATGTGTTACTGCATTTGATAATCCCGTGTTGGATGATGAGTTTAAAGTGAAGATGACCGCGGAACAAGTCAGTAATTTGCTGATCAGTAAAGACGTGGTGGACGTAGAAGATCCTTTCAATCCGGGAACGTATCGTCGCGACACGATCGTCACTGAAATACAGTCATCGGATGTGTTGGCATACTGGATTAAAGAAGACTGGTTTTTTGATAAACAGCGTTCAGTAATGGATGTGCGTATTCTGGGGATTTGTCCACTGGTTGCGAAGAAAGATCCGAACTCAGGTGAAGCTATTGGTTATCGTCCGTTATTCTGGATTTACTTTCCTCAACTGCGTCCGGTGTTGGTTCGGCATGAGGTGTATATCGGACAGAATTTCGCGCAACGTTTGAGCTACGATGATATTTTCACGAAACGATTCTTTGCCAGTTACATTCACAAGCAATCGAATGTTTACGATAGAAGTGTGTCGTCTTATTTGACAGGTCTAGACGCGTTATTGGAGTCGGAAGCCATCAAAGAAAATATCATGAATTTTGAGCACGATCTCTGGCATTTTTAATCCAATGAGCGTCGCAGAAATTGCATCAATGGAAACATGGCGTTGCACGTTGCAATTACTTGCTTGTCGAAATTTGGTGCTAATACTTCCTTGTCCGTGAAATTTCGAAACGCAATAAACGATTTCAATTTTAAGTAATCCATCGCAGGATTGTCGGCAGTATAGCCTTTTGGTGGACGGGCCAGCTTATGTTCTTGATCTAAAATGCCAAAAAACTTTTTGAAAGTATTGTTTCTAATTATCGCGTTGAATTCATCAAAATTGTAATCAATTTCCTGGCGATATTTTGTAAGGTCAACTGCTTGCGGCAAGTAGCTTCCTCCTGCGACAAACGAATTGCCCGGCTCAATATGCACGTAATATCCCGGTACTGCTGCTTTTTTACCTCCCGGGTTTATTGCAGCACCCATGTTCGATTTATACGGGGTTTTATTTGCGGAGAATCGGACATCTCTGAAAATTCGGAACACACATTTATCAGCGGATAATTCCGGCTCTATTTGTTTGTCGAATTTGCGCAGTTGTGGCAATAAAGCATCAAAGAAACTGATGATATCTGTTTTCGCTTCTACATAAGAACTTCTGTTTTCATCAAACCAAACTTTGTTGTTATGCTGTTTCAGTTTTGATAAAAATGAAAGTGTGTTTTTGGAAATGCTCATAGTTCGGGATAGTCTTTATCGCGTTGAACCTCCGGCTCTGTTGCTTCATCCAGATCGTCTGTCAATTTTTTAATAAAGTGATAATGGCTTAAAAATTCTTTTGCGATAATACGAAGAACAGTATATACCGGCACAGCAGCAATCATTCCCGGAATGCCTGCTAATGTTGCTCCCAATAGAATGACCGTAAATATTTCTATTGGATGCGCTTTTACTGAATTGCTGAAAATATAGGGTTGAATCAGGAACGAATCAATACTATTTACAGTTAAAAAAACGAGTGCTATTTTTCCTGCTAATGGCAATAAACCCGAATAAAATTCGAGGTGAAGATTGGTTGAGACGCCAATTATTACCGCTATGGATGCCCCAATCAGAGGGCCTACATAAGGAATAACGTTGAGGATTCCTGCGAGAATGCCGATGGTAATAGCGTTTCGAATACCCAGTAGTGACATACCAACACTCACCAATATGCTGACAAGGAGGATGTCAATAAGTATCGCAGTGAAGTATTTGGTTAGCATAGTATTAGTGTCATTCAAAATATTATCGACTTTCTCTCGATGTTTATCCGGCACCGCAAGCAATAACGTTTGGTAAATTATATTGCCATCCTTGAGCATGAAGAAGGTGAAAAATGAAATGATAAAGAATGCCGAGATCAAGCTGATAACCGTATTCATAGCAGTTGTGGCGACCACAGAAATTTGTGTCATCCCAAAAAAGTTTGCCAAGGAATCTTGAACAAATTGATTGAAGGTTCTGGTATCTCCACTGGATTGTTGAAATTCGGCAAACAGGCCGTGCAGCTGATCGATAGGTTCTTTAAGTGTGACCATGAGTTGCTGCTGATCAACTTCGGACAAGTAATTAATTTCAGTAAGCACCATCGGAATAAAGATGGAAACTATCGCACCAATAACAACGTAAATGCCCAGCAATACCACTAGAGCGCGAAATGCTCGTGGTATTTTCTTTTTTCCGATGCGCAATTTCTCCAGTTTATTTTCGAGCGGCCGGGTAATGATTGTGAGCAGTGCTGCGATAATGATGTACAACAGGATAGTGCGGAACACCCACATCAGCGCCAGCACCAACGCAATTACTATGAATAAAACAATCGGATTTTTAATTTTCATTACCGTAAAGTTAGTGAAATGCCTTTGTTATTGATGGTTGGAGGGATTTCCTGTGTACCTTTGCACCCTCATGATTTCAGTTAGTAATCTTACAGTTGCATTTGGCGGATTCACGCTATACGACAATATTTCATTTATGGTTGGAGCCCGCGATCGTATTGGTCTTGCGGGTAAAAACGGGGCAGGTAAATCAACATTGCTAAAAATTATTGCGGGTTATCAGCGTCCTGATACCGGCGATATTTCCATGCCATCGGGTTATACCATTGGTTATTTGGCGCAGGATATGGCGCACAATCTCGGAAAAACCGTTTTTGATGAAGCGTCCACTGCGTTTCAGGAATTGAAAGAATTAGAGCGTAAGATTGAATACATCACGGAACAACTTACCGTGCGTACGGATTATGAAACCGATTCGTACATGGATTTGATCAACCAATTAAATGATGCTAATGAACGAATTGTAGTATTGGGTGGTCATGCAATTGAAGGAGAAGTGGAGCAGGTGTTGCGTGGGCTTGGTTTCTCGCATCACGACATGCATCGTCTAATGGATGAATTTAGTGGTGGATGGAGAATGCGTGTAGAACTGGCGAAGATATTATTACGAAGACCGAACGCCTTGTTGCTGGACGAACCAACGAATCACCTGGATATTGAATCTATACAATGGCTGGAAGAATTTTTGAAAACCTACGAAGGCGCTGTAATACTGGTTTCGCACGATAAAGCGTTTTTGGATAATATCACCACAAGAACAATTGAAATTTCTTTAGGCAAGCTCCACGATTATAAAGCGAATTACTCCAAATACTTGGTGTTGCGAAAAGAGCGTCGTGAGACACAGTTGGCCGCCGCTAAAAATCAGCAACGCGAAATTGAAAAAACGGAACGTTTGATTGATCAGTTTCGTGCGAAGTCGAGCAAAGCTTCATTTGCGCAATCCTTGATTAAGAAGCTGGATCGTATGGAGATTATCGAAATTGATGATGAAGATAATTCATCAATTCGCTTTCGTTTTCCTCCTGCTCCACGATCCGGAAAGGTTGTTGTAGAAGCGAATCAATGCGTAAAATACTATGACGACAAGTGTATCCTGAATAAGGTTGACGTGATGATTGAACGTGAAGATAAAGTTGCGTTCGTCGGAAGAAACGGAGAAGGTAAATCGACCATGATTCGAATGATTATGGGTGAAGCCACTACATCCGGCGAAGTGAAGCAAGGTTTTAGTGTAGATGCCGGTTATTTTGCTCAGGATGATGCGGACACGATGAATCCGGATAAAACGGTTTTTGAGACTATCGACGAATTGGCTCTTGGTGATGTAAGGAAGCAAGTGCGTGGGATTTTAGGTTCGTTTTTGTTTAGCGGTGATACTGTAGATAAGAAAGTTAAAGTATTGTCCGGTGGTGAACGTACGCGACTGGCGTTATGTCGATTGTTGTTAAAGCCGCACAACTTATTGATTCTGGACGAACCTACGAATCACCTTGACTTGCGTTCGAAGGAAGTGTTGAAGCAAGCACTGATGAACTTTGATGGAACGCTGATTGTAGTTTCTCACGATCGTGATTTTTTACAAGGCCTGACGAATAAAGTATTCGAGTTTAAGGGTGGTCAGGTGAAAGAACATTTGGGTGATGTGTATGAGTTTATTCGTTCGCGAAAGATTGACGAATTGAGTGATCTTGAAAAGAAAACATCTCCATTCACGGCTAGTAAGCCGGAACCTAAACCGGCAAAGAATACCATTGATGAAGGCGCGAAAGAGCGTGAGAAAGAAGTTCGCCAGTTAAAAAGTAGATTAGCGAAGAAAGAAGAAGAAATAGCGCAGCTGGAAGCGTTTATCAAGAAGTTCGATGAGCAACTTGCGGATCCCGGTAAATACCAGGAAATAATGAATAACAAAACAGCTTACGCTGAATATGATCAGAAACGTAAGCTGTTGGAGCAATGTATGGAAGAATGGACGGCTTTAAACGAGCAGATTGATGCTTCGAATTAATGCGTTTTAGTTAAGGTAGCAGGTGTTACGATAATAAAATCTCCAAGACCTTTTCCTTCTTTACCGAGTTGATCAATGTTGTCTTGTTCAGCAACTGATATGACAACGATTTTAAGGTCGGGCTTCTGTTGTTTTACATACCACACAATGCTTTGGTGATTGTCACTGTGATATGCGCCATTATAATGTAAAAATGTCTGACCCGTTTTCCAGTTTTGTAACAGGAAATAGGCCATTGTAGCATCTTTCAGGGCCTGCGACTTAGGCAAGTTCTGTCCACCATGACCACCGGCATTTTCAAAAATTTCTTTGTAGCATTTTAATTCCGGGTCATACTTAAACGGAAGCGGGCAAATCCATTGCCTCTCCGATGCAGGAAGCGAGTCCAACGATTCAGTTCCTTTCATATATACCATGTTGGCGTATTTACGCGGAACGTTAGTGGCAATGAATGCCAATTTATTGGTTTTTGCAAAGTCAACCAGTGGTTTATAATCTGTTTTGTAGTTGGGCCAGAGGCGGACAGAATCTTTTAATTTCTTTTCGTCTAAAGTTCCGGCTAAGTACGAGTTTAAAGCTCGCTGGTTATCTGCCTCGAACATTTCTGCGCCAAGCACCAACTTATCTTTTTTAACTGCAAACAAATCTTTCGTGAGTTCAAGTTGCAGCCAATGATGAATCGGATTGTTGTGGTGTTCTCCGAAAAATACGATGTCTGCTGACTGAGCAGCAGCAAGAATTTGTTGATACGATGCCTTTTTTCCCTGAGAAGAGAAAACGGAGTACGCTATTTTTTCGGTCGTCTTAAATGTGAAACTCAAGGTAAAGAGACCTAGAATGGGGATGAGGAATTTGGTTTTCATTATTAAGGGATGGTTAAGTTATTTGAAGGTAGGCAATGTTACTGAAATGCCGATTTTATGAACGAGAAAAAACAATTACGAATTGCCATTCAGAAATCGGGTCGCTTGTACGACGATTCGATTCGTATGTTGCGCGAATGCGGCATTGAACTGAACAATGGTTTACAACGACTAAAGGCAGAAGCCTATAATTTTCCTTTGGAAGTATTCTTCCTGCGAGACGATGATATTCCTGAATACGTTGCAGGTGGCGTTGCAGATATTGGAATTGTTGGCGAGAATGTCCTTGTCGAGACACAAGCTGACGTGCAAACCGTTCAGCGCTTGGGTTTTGGAAAGTGTCGTTTGTGCATAGCAATTCCTAAAGGAAAGAAGTATAGCGGCGTGGAAGATTTTGAAGGCAAGCGTATCGCTACCACATACGTGAATGTACTCGAGCAATTTCTGAAGAAGCGAAAAGTGAAGGCTGAAATTCATGAAATCAGCGGCAGTGTGGAGATTGCTCCCGGAATTGGTTTGGCAGACGCTATTTGTGATATCGTTTCGTCCGGAAGTACATTATTCACGAATGGATTGAAAGAGGTGGAAACGGTGATGAAGTCGGAGGCCGTATTGATTGCCAATAAAAATTTAAAGTCGGCCGATATGAAAATAATTGAACGCTTGTTGTTTCGTATTCAAGCCGTGCAGCAGGCCAAGCGCAACAAATACGTGTTGCTGAATGCACCCAATGACAAGTTGGATTTGATAACAGCAATGATACCCGGAATGAAAAGCCCTACCATTTTGCCACTGGCGAAGAAGGGATGGAGTTCCGTTCACTCTGTAATTGAAGAAGATCGTTTTTGGGAAATAATCGAAGAACTCAAGAAATTGGGGGCGCAGGGAATTCTGGTAGTGCCAATTGAAAAAATGGTAGTATGATAAAATTGTTTCAACCAAAAACGGATGATGAGTTGAGTGTTTTGTTACAACGACCATCGGCATCTGTTGGGCAATTAGAAGAAGCAGTTACTGCTGTATTGGATGAAGTGCGTCGTTCGGGTGATGATGCTGTAAGGCGCTATACGCTGCAATTTGATGGAGTACTGCTATCTGATTTTCGTGTATCGCAAAAAGAATTGCAGGAGGCTGATCAATTAATTTCTGCCGAATTAAAAGAGGCTATTGCGCTTGCAAAATCTAACATCGAACGATTTCATCGTGCGCAACATATTGGGGTACAACAAATGGAAACTATGCCCGGTGTTCTATGCAGGAGAAAGTCCATTCCAATAGAAAATGTGGGATTATATATTCCCGGTGGAACAGCGCCGTTGTTTTCAACCGCATTGATGTTAGGGATTCCCGCTGTGTTGGCGGGATGTAAGCATATCGTGTTATGCAGTCCTCCGGGTAAAGATGGGCGAATTCATCCTGCAATTTTATATGCTGCTCATACAGTCGGAATCACACAAATTTTTAAAGTTGGTGGTGTACAAGCTATTGGTGCAATGGCATATGGCACGGAGAGTATTCCTAAAACCAACAAGATTTTTGGTCCGGGTAATGCATATGTGACGTGTGCCAAACAGTTGCTGGCAAAGCATGGGTTCGCAATTGATATGCCTGCAGGTCCATCTGAAGTTGCAGTGATTGCTGATGATAGCGTTCCTCCTGCGTTTGTTGCGGCGGATTTATTAGCCCAGGCAGAACACGGCAAGGATAGTCAAGTGATCGTATTCTCTGATTCTCCCGAATATTTGCAACGAGTAGTTGACGAAACTAAAACGCAATTGGAACAGTTACCACGAAAGGAAATTGCACGTGCAGCATTAGATTGTAGCCGTGCAATTGTTACCCCCGATTTGTCGACAGCCTTGGAATGGTCCAATCGATATGCTCCGGAACACTTGATATTAGCTTGTCGCAATGCACGCGAGTTGGCTGAACATGTCGTCAACGCAGGATCTGTTTTTATCGGGCCGTGGTCTCCGGAAAGTGTTGGCGATTATGCATCAGGAACGAATCATACTTTACCGACAGGAGGTCATGCCAATTCCTGGTCGGGCGTATCGTTGGATAGTTTTGTGAAAAAAGTTACGTTTCAGGAATTAACGCGTGATGGTTTGCAAGTAATCGGTCGAGCAGTTGAATTGATGGCTGAAGCGGAAGGCTTGCGCGCCCATGCAAATGCAGTAACGATACGATTAAATCAAAGCGACTATGTTTGATATAAATACACTACTTCGGAATAACATCAAGGTGTTAACGCCGTATTCATCCGCACGTGATGAGTTTAAAGGCGCTGCTGAAATATTTTTGGATGCCAATGAAAATAGTTTCGGTTCACCCGCCGCTGTTACCTTCAACCGTTATCCTGATCCGCTGCAGCGCAGTTTAAAAGAGAAAATCAGTGCGGTAAAAGGAGTTCCCGCACACAATATATTTTTGGGTAATGGCAGTGATGAACCGATTGATCTTTTATACAGAGCATTCTGTAATCCGGGTAAAGACAATGTTATTATCACGCCACCAACATACGGCATGTATGAAGTGAGTGCTAATATTAATGATGTGTTTGTAAAACGCGCTCCACTGTTGCCGAATTTTCAGTTGGATATTGATTTGATCGGCAGCTTGATTTCACCGCAAACAAAATTGATCTGGATTTGCTCTCCGAATAATCCGACCGGTAATTCCATGCAACGTGAGGATGTAGAATTGTTGCTGAATAACTTTAACGGAATAGTTATCGTTGATGAAGCATATATCAATTATTCCCGCAGCAAGAGCATGATTGCGGAGTTGGTGGAATATCCCAATTTGGTGGTTTTACAAACGCTATCTAAAGCTTGGGGACTTGCGGGTTTGCGCATCGGCATGGCGTTCGCGTCGGAAGATATCATTCAAATATTGAATCGCATAAAACCGCCGTATAACATTAGTGAAGTAGCGCAACGTGAAGCATTGAATTCGCTAGATCACATTGAACAAGTGAATGATTGGATCAGGACAACAGTGAAGGAGCGTGAAGCGTTAAGCGTTCATTTGAAACAGTTGCCGTTTGTTCAGCATGTGTATCCTTCCGATGCTAACTTTTTGTTAGTGAAATTCAATGATCCGCGTGAGATTTATCATTATCTCGTTGGCAATGGCATTATCGTCAGAGACAGATCAAATGTGCTGTTATGCGAAGGATGCTTGCGTATTACGGTAGGCACGCCGGATGAAAATAGGAAGTTGCTTAAAGTGTTGTCAGAATATTCATTAGTCAAGTCATGAAAAAGAGAGTTTTATTTATCGACAGAGACGGAACGCTGATTGCGGAGCCTCCTGTAACTTTTCAAATTGACGGATTTGAGAAGCTGAAGTTTTTGCCCGGTGTGATCACACAACTTGGTAAAATTGCAGCGACGGGACGTTTCGAATTAGTGATGGTTACGAATCAGGATGGTTTGGGAACAGCATCATTTCCGGAAGAAACTTTTTGGCCCACGCATAATTTGATGTTGGATATTTTAAAAGGTGAAGGGGTTGAATTTTCCGAGATCTGTATTGATCGTAGTTTCGCGGATAATCCATTGCCATCAAGAAAGCCCGGCACCGGTATGCTGACGAAATATTTTTCGGATAGTTATGATTTAGCGAATTCGTATGTCATCGGAGATCGTATTACCGATGTTATGCTTGCTCAGAATATGGGTTGCAAGAGTATTTTTATTCGCAGCTACGATGAGCCGGGTGATTGGACAAACAAGATTACTTTGATTGCTAATGATTGGCAAACCATCTCCAATTATTTACTGAGTGATGATAGAAGGGTAGAACATCAACGCATTACCAACGAAACTTCGATACGTGTTGTGTTTAATCCGGATGGTCGCGGTCTTTGCAGTATTAGCACAGGTTTGAATTTTTTCGATCACATGCTGGAGCAAATTGGGAAACATTCAGGAAGTGATTTAGTGATTGAAACAAAGGGAGATTTACATATTGATGAACATCACACCATTGAAGATACTGCGATTACTTTAGGTGAGGCTGTAGCTTCAGCATTGGGCGATAAGAAAGGAATTACCCGATATGGTTTCTGTTTACCAATGGATGATTGTTTGGCACAAGTGGCCATTGATTTTGGCGGGCGACCTTGGCTGGAATGGGATGCGGAATTTAAGCGCGAAAAAGTCGGCGATATGCCAACAGAAATGTTTTATCATTTCTTTAAATCATTTACTGATGCTGCTCGATGCAATTTGAATATTAAAGCGGAAGGCACAAACGAACATCATAAAATTGAGGCCATTTTTAAGGCGTTAGCAAAAGCTATTGGCATGGCAGTAACTCGGAATACAGACAAATTGATTTTACCAAGCACTAAAGGTAAATTGTAATTATCCCTTACGCGGATAATAGGTGTCCAGTAAGAAAAAGTATGGTCCGAAGAAGTGGTGACGAAATATTCGGTTTGGATCATCTGGATATTTTTGACGATATGCTGCATTCGGCATAAGAATTATTGGCGTTCCGCAAGGCACATAATTCATGCTGCGTACATATTGGTATTTGGGTGTTCCGGGTAAAGATCTTCGCACCAAGAATCCCACGCGCTTGCCTAAAAACTTTCTGAATTTGCGTTCGCTTTTTCGCACCGCGCGATTCATTTTTCGGATCACACTTTTAGTTACCCACTTCTGGGGTCCACGTGTTCTGCTCATCAGTGAACTGATGTTGGCAAAGGGATTAACCGGATTTAAGTCATTTAATGTTTGAATCGCGAAAGGTACTTCCGGTACCCAATCGGAAGCATTTACAACACGAAATGCCCATCCGTCACGTGTTATGAAATCGTAATCATAAGCATATTTCAAATTGCCGGGTTTGGGTGCCGCTGTGGCGTACGTCTTAATGATTACATCTGTAGGGATTTTTTTTCCGCGCTCGTAATGCAAGTATGACGTGAGAAGACAAGCGATGGCGCCACCCTGACTGTGTCCAACAATCAAGAATTCTTTATTTCCGTTTTTGTAGTTTGAATTGATTTGTTCCACCACGGACTCCTGCAAGTATGCCAATGCGATTGTCCACCCCACATGAACAAATGCGCCGGAGTCAGCAGCCAGTTGGTATTTGAAAGTTTTTCCATTCGCCAATGTGAGTTGATGAATAGCGGGGACCATTCCGGCATAAAAATTTTCGAGCCACGACTCTGCATTACCCGTAGTGCCGCGAATGCTTATTACTGCAACGGAATCTTTTCTTTGCCATAAATCCCAACGATTATCCAAAGCCATTTCGGGCGAACGATATGCGAGCTGATAATTCGCCGGTTGCGGATACAATATATTAGTCCATGGGGTGTCAATTTGATACACGGATAATTGCATCAGTTCGCGTAATTCGATGTGGTCAAATCCGGGTTTTAGTTTTTGTGCACTTAGCGTGTGACAAAACAGCAGCAACAATAAAGGCCAACGGAACAGTAGTAATGGACACATTTACCAAAGATACGAAGTGCACTTATCGTTACACTGTTGCTTAGATTTTACTTTTAGTAAAGTAATTCTTGGGAGTAAAAACAAATTCCTTCTATATTTGCCTCATGAACGTTGCAACTTATAATAATAGACAATTACGATTCGTTCACATACAATCTCGTTCATCTGGTAGAGAAGATCACCTACGAGGATGTACCGGTGATGCGTAACGATGAAGTTGATTTTGATGCGCTCGATTCCTGCGAAAGAATTATACTTTCTCCAGGTCCGGGTTTGCCTAAGGATGCCGGTTTGATGCCAGAAGTGATCAGACGTTATGCAGGACAAAAACCGCTCCTTGGTGTTTGTCTTGGTCATCAGGCGGTATCTGAATTTTTGGGTGCGCGGCTGTATAATCTGGAACGCGTGATGCATGGAATAGCAACACCTATTTCAATTACAGAAAGAGGTGATGTATTGTATCGAGGCGTACCCGATGGCATTGCGGTTGGCCGTTATCATTCATGGGCTGTGGATGAATCATCGTTGCCGAATGACGTACATGTTACTTCTCGCGATGAGTCGGGTTGTGTAATGAGTATAGAAAGTAAGTCGCGACAGTTGTTTGGTGTGCAGTACCATCCCGAGTCGATTTTGTCACAATTTGGAGAAGACGTTTTGAGTAACTTCATCCAATATCAACCCTAGTGTTTAAGTTCACCAATAAAACAATGTCGAGTGAAAATTGCGATTGTTCAATACAATGCAGGTAATACACGATCCGTGCAATATGCTTTGCAACGATTTGGTATAACACCCGAAATTACAGCTGATCCGGATCGTCTTAGGGCTGCGGATAAAGTGATATTTCCGGGAGTGGGCGAAGCTTCCAGCGCCATGAAGTTTTTGCGCGAGCATCAGTTGGATCTTGTGATCAAAGAGTTGAAGCAACCCGTTCTTGGAATTTGTTTGGGCATGCAACTCATGTGCAGGCATAGCGAGGAAGGTAATGTGAAAGGCCTGGGTATTTTTTCAAATTCCGTGAAACGATTTCCGTCACAAGAAAATTCCGGATTTAAAGTGCCACACATGGGCTGGAATACATTGAGTAGCTGCCAAGGTCGACTGTTTAAAGGACTTCCCGAAGCTCCTTTTGTGTATTACGTGCACAGTTTTTATGCGGAAATTGGAACTTCAACAGTAGCAACAACTGATTATATTTTGCCGTTTAGTGCGGCTTTATACAAGGATAATTTTTATGCGCTGCAGTTTCACCCTGAAAAGAGTGGAGTAGATGGCGAGTTAATCATGAGAAACTTTCTGGAACTTACGATATGATAACGATTATACCGGCTATTGATTTGATCGACGGAAAATGTGTGCGACTATCGCAAGGCGATTATGCGGCGAAGAAAGTTTACCATGATCATCCTGCAGACGTAGCAAAGGAATTTGAGCAATTAGGAATTAAACGATTACATCTTGTAGACCTTGATGGCGCGAAAGCCGGAGCAGTTGAGAATCTTCGTGTTTTAGAGGAAATTGCGAAACATACAGGTTTGCAAATTGATTTCGGAGGTGGAGTTACAGATGCTGAAACTGCGCGGCAAGTGGTGAATGCCGGAGCGCAATGGATTAGTGTGGGAAGTATTGCTGTTAAAAATCCCGGTGCTTTGAAAGAATGGATGAGTGAATTAGGCCCTGAGCGATTTATGATTGGCGCAGATGTTCGCGAAGGAAAGCTGGCCATTTCGGGTTGGTTACAACAAACAGACATTGATGTGATGGGTTTTATACAGCAATGGAACGATGCAGGAGTGCAACAATTTTTCTGCACTGATATTGCTAAAGATGGATTGCTTCAAGGACCGTCTCTTGATTTGTATCGGGACATCTTACAGCGTCATCCTGCAGTTGTATTAATAGCCAGTGGAGGCGTGTCATGCATGGATGATATAGATCGTTTAGAAGAGCTTGGCTGTCATGGAGTGATTGTGGGAAAAGCGATTTATGAAGGAAAAATTTCTTCGGTTCAACTTAAACAAAGAAGCGCATAGTATATGTTGACCAAACGCATTGTTCCTTGTCTGGATATTAAAGATGGCCGTACGGTGAAAGGTGTAAACTTTGTTGCACTGAAGGACGCCGGTGATCCTGTTGAACTTGCAGCTCGTTATGCAGAGCAAGGTGCTGATGAATTGGTTTTTCTAGACATAACAGCAACGCATGAAAAGCGCAAAACGTTGGTGCATTTAGTGGAGCAGGTTGCAGCGGCAATTAATATTCCGTTCACTGTAGGTGGTGGTGTAAGTAGTATTGATGATGTTCAAGCGTTACTAAGTTCAGGGGCTGATAAAATTTCGGTGAACTCTGCTGCATTCAAACGTCCTGAATTGATTAATGAATTAGCAGGTAATTTTGGTTCACAGTGTGTGGTGCTTGCTGTTGATGTTAAGCGCGAACAGGACGATTGGATCGTGTACTTAAATGGAGGACGACTATCCACGGGTAAATCGGCGATAGCATGGATACAGGAAGCTGTGGATCGTGGTGCGGGAGAATTGTTGCTAACTTCAATGGATCACGACGGAACAAAAAGTGGTTTTGCAGTGGAGTTTACTGCATTAATTTCCGAATTGGTTGAAGTGCCTGTTATTGCATCCGGAGGTGCAGGGAATGAAACTCATTTTGTGGAAGTTTTTACACGTGGTAAAGCTGATGCAGCTTTGGCGGCGGGCATCTTTCACTATGGAGAAGTCACTATCCCGCAATTAAAAAGTAAATTAGCGCAACATCAAATACCTGTTCGTTTATGAAATGGTTATGTATGGTTGCTGTAGCAGCAGCTGTAATTTTCTCTCAATGTGCTCCTACGCGTTATGTACGCCCGCTGGAAGTTGGTCAACATGCTGTCAATGCTTCGTTTGGTGGACCGACCATTAAGTTCGGGGGTGCGGTAATACCAATTCCTATGACAACCGTTGGCTATGGTTATGGTCTGGATACCGGTTTCACTATATACGGAAATTTGCACACTACATCTTTAGCATTTGGAACTTTTCAGGCAGATGCGGGAGCGTGTTGGTCGGTGTGGGAAAAGGATACGTTTGGCATAAGCATGAATTTCGGTTTGAATATGGCTATCGATAGATGGGAATGGAATAGAAAAATTTGGCCTCAGGTAGGTTTTAACGCATATAGGTACGTTGGTTCGCGTGGAGGAATGTTGTATGCCGGAGCAGATGCCTGGGTGGAATTTGCAAAACAACGTTCTCATCAGGTTGAACAACCCACGAAATTGTTGCCCGCGTTTCATGTCGGTTATCGTAAGCAAAACGAAAAATGGATGTTTCAATATGAAGTAAAATCTATTGCGCCATTCACTGCAAATAAGCCTAATGTCGTAGACTATGTAGGAATTGCAGGCAACGGTGCATTCGGACTTTATTTCGGTATTTACAGATTGTTTTAACATGAGAACATTTATTCTATTTTTTGCATTAGCCGTAGCGGGTAGTTCCTGCCTGCGATTGGATTCGATGTTGTACAACACCACTGATAAATTGGAACGTTACGAACGCGACAATTATACCGGTGAACAGGATTTCATATTGGATGAAACGTACAAAATTCAGGATAGCATGATTCATGAATTTACGTTAGCTTCTCAAGTTCCCGGCGAAAGTTCACCAACAACGATCTATGCAGTGTATTTGGGAGATATCAATCGCATAAGTATAGATACGGTAATACTTTATTGTCATGGCAATAAATGGCACATGGACTTTTATTGGCAACGTGCGAAATTGCTGGCTCATACAGGAAGTAAGCATCGTTATGGTGTGTTGATGCCGGACTATCGTGGGTTCGGTCGTTCGGAAGGTACACCAACTGAAGATGGTTTGTATGCAGATGTGGATGCAGCAATGAATTGGTTGAAGACAAATGGTTTGACGAATGCAAGACTTGTGGTGTATGGTTTTAGTATGGGCAGCGCCCCGGCTGTTGAGTTATCTGCACATCCTCGAAGTATGCGTCCGTCAAAAATAATTTTAGAAGCGCCGTTTGCTTCTGCAGCGGTTATGGGTGAAGACGGTTCACAACTGGCGATGCCGGGATCTTATTTTACCAACTTAAAAATTGATAACGCGGAAGAAATTAAATTGTGCAATCAACCATTACTGTGGATTCATGGTACAGGTGATAATTTCCTGAACTATACCACTCACGGACAAGTAGTGTTTGATAACAGTAAAGGCAATCCGAAATATTCTTATCTGGTTTCAGGCGCAGATCATGGCAATGTTCCTGTCGTAGCAGGATTTTCAACCTACAGTACTCGTTTATTGGAATTTATTACGGAATAGATGGCAACGGCTCAACCCAATTTTAGTAAAGGTCCCGGAGGTTTGTTACCGGCAATTATTCAGGATGCAGATACACGTGTTGTATTGATGCAGGGTTATATGAATGAAGAATCTTATGCCGAGACTATCCATAAAGGTTTGGTGACGTTCTACAGTCGTTCGAAGCAGCGATTGTGGACTAAAGGAGAAGAAAGTGGAAATGTGCTGAGAGTGGTATCGATTCATTTGGATTGCGATTCGGATTCTATTTTAATTAAAGTTCATCCACAAGGTCCGACATGCCATACAGGTGCGGCAACGTGTTGGAATGAAGATAATGAAGGTTATTTTTTACAAGAGTTAGAACGCGTAATTCAAAGTCGTGTTAACGCTGCGCCCGATTCATCGTATACTGCACAATTACTTGCGAAAGGAATTAATAAAGTAGCACAGAAAGTTGGTGAAGAAGCTGTTGAGTTGGTGATTGAATCGAAAGACAACAACAAGGAATTATTTCTGAACGAAGCAGCTGATTTGATGTATCACTACTTGGTGTTGCTGACGGCAAAAGGATACAGTTTGGAGGATGTCATCAACGTATTGAAGTTACGTCACAAGAAATAGTAGACTCCGTATAGGAGTCAAACACCTGTAACCGTAACGCGGTTACAGTGTAAGCACGACTCCGTTAGGAGTCGCACAACACAATTTACTTGTCAGGCTGATAAATTGACTTCCGAACCTCAGTCTACGATTTAAATCGTAGACTGCGCATAAAATTAACCGAGATGATTCAATCCCGCACACTGACTTATTTACATCACCTCGTTATTTATAAACAGTACTTGTATCATACACATCTTCCCGCGCTTCCAATTCTGCCATGATGTTTATTCAGGCATTTTTTAATTTAATGATTAACTTTTAATTAAAGACTAATTAGAATCCAATTAGAAAATTGTTAAAATTACCGCATCTATCTATTTTTTATTTCCTTTCAAACCATCACTACCATTGACCTTCAAGACGACCCCGTGAAAAATCACGCTGTTTTCCCGTGATTTTTCCCCTTGACAAGAGTAACAGCATGCTTTATATTGCGTACAAAATACCCGTGATGCTTACTTACTTACTTACTTACATAAAGCGTAGTCGCGCTGCTTTGCTACTGATCATGCTATACGCAGGCAGCATAAACGCCCAGTACGAGCGCCTTTGGAAGGTGGAGCAAGAAAACAACATGACATTGGAACGTTCTCAGGTAGTTGTTCGGGCAGAT
>JAJTEY010000071.1 GCA_021299855.1 Bacteroidota bacterium
CACCGTTTCATGATATTGATCCTTCAGTTCCGGGAAACCCGCCGGCGGACATCAACTGGCAAGTGTACGGTGCAGCGCCGTGTCGTCAATTTGTTATTACTTGGTACAGCGTTCCTATGTTCAGCTGCACGAGTGTGTTGGCTACTTCACAGCTAGTTCTTCACGAAACAACCAATATCATTGATATTTACCTAACCGACAAACCGGTTTGTGCACAGTGGAATGCAGGAGCCTCCATTCAAGGCATACAAAATGCAACGGGCACAACTGCATATGTTACACCCGGAAGAAATTTCCCTACGCAATGGACTGCAACTAACGATGGTTATCGTTTTGAACCTAACGGCGCGGCAAATTTCAACTTCGCATGGTTTGACGTAGCAGGTAACCAGTTAAGCACACAAACTACTTTTCAGGTTTGCCCCCCTACTACTACCTCCTATGTTGCCGTTGTAACAAATACTTCTTGCGCAGGAACTATCGTAGTTCAGGACACCGTTACGATTAGTGTTTCTCCCGGAACAGTAACAGCACAATCTACCGGAACTGCTGACATTTGTAATGGAGGCTACGGCTCTGCGTCAACGTCAGGAAATGGAGGAACTGCTCCATACACGTATTTGTGGCAACCGGGAGGACAGACCACACAGACGGCGATCAATCTTACGGCAGGAACTTATGTTGTTACGATAACGGATGCCGCCGGCTGTGCAATTAATGATACCGTCGTGGTTAATAACACTAATCCTCCTGTAGATCCTTTAATCACTTCCAATGCTGTGAACGGACAACTTATTCAGAACGCGCCTGGAGATAGCGTCAATATTTGTTTCTTTAATCCTACTCCCGGATCTGTTGTTAGCTGGGCCTGGGTATTCAATGGATCACAGACGTCATCGTTGCAAACACCTTGTTTCACAGTGAATGATTCCGGCTTGTACTGCGTAAATCTTGCCGTGCAGGATTCATTCGGTTGTTTAGATACAGCAACTTCATGTATTCGTGTAATCAGTGAAGCCGTGATTACTTTTCCGAACGTATTTACGCCGAACGGTGATGGCTTTAACGATTTCTTCAATGCTACTTCTTCAGGAGTACAGGCATTACGTTTCGATATATTCGATCGCTGGGGCGTTTTAATTCAAACAATTAATTTAACAGGCAGTGCTGTTACAGCACCAACGTCCGGTTGGAACGGACGAACTACAGCGGGCAATGATGCTACAGATGGTGTCTATTATTGGGTGGCTACTGTTACTGATTATCAAAATCGGGTTAAAGATTACAGCGGTTTCGTTCACCTGCTGCGAAGTCAGCCATAAGAAAACATAAGTCAACAAAAAAGGAGCGATCATCACATCGCTCCTTTTTATTTTATCCTTTCCGCAACCATTAGTTATTCATAATAGTTTCCAGTTTGGTATGGTAACTGTTGGTGTAGTCAGCAACTGTTCCGAAATTCTTTCCATCCACCGCACAAGCATTTCCTTTCACCGTTCCTAAAACGTTGAATTCAACACCATGCTTTTCGGCAATAGCTCTAATAGCATCGGTATTATTTGCAGCGCAAGAAACAATCACGCGACTCTGTGCTTCACCAAACAGGAACGCATCCTTTCTCACATTGACAGCAGAGGTTATATCAAATCCCAATTGACGTTGCATTCCGGATTCCAATAAGGTGATAAACAAACCACCATCTGCACAATCGTGAGCTGATTCAACAAGTCCGGCTTGAATCATTTCGCGGATTGCAGCCTGTACGTTGTATTCTTCATCCAAATCAAAATCAGGAGCCGGTGTATTTTTAATTCCGTGATACGAATACACGTATTCAGAAGAATTAGGACCTTCATACGAAGACTGATTGTAGAAACTAACATTTCCGCCCGTTACAGGCGTTTGAAACTTCAAACAAGCTTTGCCCATTCCTTTTATGGAACCGACAAACTGCCAATACACTTCAGGGTTGTAAGGATTACCAAAATTCAAACAATTGGTTACACCGGAAGGCACACCACCTGAACAAGTAATGTTACGAGCAGCTTCCGCAACCGCAATAGCACAGCCCGTTTCAGGATCAGCGTTCACGTAACGGGAATTACAATCCACTTTTAATGCTAACGCCTTGTTACTGCCTTTCAGATTAACAATCGCGGCATCGGAAGGATTATTGGTGCTCATGTTCACCGTACCCACCATTGAATCGTACTGGTTGTATACCCAGCGCTTCGAGGCGATGTTAGGGTGAGATGTAAGATGTTTAGCTACTGCAACTATATCTGTCGGTTCATTAACCTGATCAATAGAGAACTTTTTAGATTCAGCGAAATACGCAGGCTCTTTATATTCTCTGTTGTATACCGGAGCTCCTCCACCCAATACTAATGACTCTGCGGGAACATCTGCCACTAATTCGTCGTGCATATAATACATCAAACGATCGCCGGCAGTCACTTCACCAATTTGCACGCACTTCAAATCCCACTTTTCAAAAACATCCAATACTTCCTTTTCACGTCCTTTGTGAGCCACGATCAACATACGCTCTTGGGATTCAGACAACAAAATTTCCCACGACTTCATATGATCCTGACGAGTAGGAACCTTGTCTAACCAAATTACCATGCCGTGTTCTCCTTTAGCCGACATTTCGGAAGTTGAACACGTAATACCTGCAGCGCCCATATCTTGCATGCCCACTACAGCGCCGGTTTTAATAACTTCTAATGTAGCTTCCAGCAATAATTTTTCCTGAAACGGATCTCCTACCTGAACAGCTGGCAAATCTTTCGCGGAATCTTCAGTGATATCTTTTGATGCAAAAGCCGCACCATGAATACCGTCTTTACCGGTTGCAGAACCTACGATAAAAACCGGATTACCCACTCCATATGAAGTTGCAGAAACCGTTTCACCTACACGAACAATACCTACCGACATCGCATTCACCAATGGATTCACATTATAGCACTCATCAAAGAATACTTCACCACCGACAGTAGGAATACCGAATGCGTTACCGTAATCACCAATTCCTTTTACCACACCGCGCACCAGCCATTTGGTTTTGTCCAAATTCGGATCACCGAAACGCAAAGAATTTAAGCCCGCGATAGGACGAGCGCCCATAGTGAAAATATCACGATTAATTCCACCTACACCTGTTGCAGCCCCTTGATACGGCTCCAATGCAGAAGGGTGGTTGTGAGATTCAATTTTGAAAGCGCAAGCCCAACCATCACCAATATCAACAAGTCCGGCGTTTTCCTCTCCGGCTTTCGCCAGCATATGAGGACCATCTTTCGGTAATGTCTTTAACCAAACGATGGAATTTTTGTACGAACAATGTTCTGACCACATCACCGAATAAATACTCAGCTCTGTGAAATTGGGAGTACGCCCTAATATTTCAATGATTTTTTGAAATTCTTCCGGTAATAAACCTAACTGTTTGGCTTGATCTACCGTTGCCAGTTGTGTTTCAGATGCAGTAAGAGACATGTCCTGTAATACTTAAATGAAACGCAAATTTACACAGAATACCACGATTGTTCTTCACAAGTTTTCAGCATTAGCGAAAATCCCGACACGACAACACACCGCGATACGATGCTCATAGGAATGAAATAAGTGCTTTGACTATAGTACAGACCGCTTTTCAAACTTTACATTTGTTCAGTGAGTTGGATCACTTATACACTTATTCTTGCCGCATTTGTAGTGTACCTGTTACGTGCAGGAACCAAACTTTTGCCGGGCGTAAAGACGTGGATTACCGCAACACTATTTCTGATTAAAATTCTCGCCTCCTTTGCTGTTTGGGGAGTGTACACCTACTATTACGCCGACAGACAATACGCGGATATCTGGAAATATTTCGACGACAGTAAAATTATTGCTAGTGCACTACATGATCAACCTGCCGACTATTTTAAAATGGTCACAGGTCTGGGAGATCAGCTAGATCTTGCTGATCGCTACTACACAAAAATGAATCACTGGCATCAGAAATTTGAGAATAATCTGTTTAACGATTCGCACACTATCATCCGTTACAATGCACTATTAATGCCGATTTCAGGCGGGAATTATCACATTCACAGTTTAGTGATGTGTATTCTTAGTTTTATAGGATGTACAGCACTGTTTAGATTTTTTGTACACTTCCTGCCTCAATGGAAAAATGCACTAGTGATGATATTGTTCTTGATGCCGTCCTTTGTATTCTGGACTTCCGGCGTATTAAAAGAAGGCTTGATGTTCTTGGCATTGGGAATTTTATTTGAACAACTATTTATCTCGAAACGGCCTGCCTGGGTACGTTTGCTCCTAGTTTTTATAGCCGCCTGCATCCTCGCTTTGACCAAGTTGTACCTGCTGCTCATCATACTCATTCCATTGTCACTTTTTGTTATTTCACAGCGGATAAAACGAAGCAGTTCTATTTTGTGGATGAGCGGAGTTGGAATTTGTATTGCACTTGCAGGTGGATTGCACTTCGCAAAATCCAAGTACGATCCCTTCAGTTTGCTCATCAATAAACACAATGATTTCCTGAATTTATCCATCGGTGGAACCTTCATGTATAACGATACTGCTGTTGTCTATGTTGATGCCGCACAACATGATGCTATGCGGTACCCGCAAGCGGGAATTTGTCGCATTTCAGGACCAACTCCCGTATTGTACTGGTTACATGTGAAAGGTTTTGATGACACCTTACACACCATACATGCGAATGATTCAGTGAGTTATACCATTATTACCGACTATCCGCGAGCCGGAAGTTTGCTGCATGAACAACCTTTACACTCCTCTGCCGATGTGTTACTCAGCATTCCGGCTGCATTGAACAACGCCACTATGCGTCCTTATCCCTGGGAAGCGCGATCAGTACTTTTAATTCCTTCCGCTCTGGAAAATCTATTGTTGTATGCAATACTTATTGCAGCACTGTTGTTTCGCAAAAAAATCACTTCACAGCTCTTGTTCTTCTTGTGCTGGTTCAGCATCACCTACCTCATCGTAGCGGGACTGACCACTCCTGTTCTTGGTGCTCTTGTTCGTTACAAGATAGCCGCATTACCATTTTTATTCAGTGCTCTATTTATGCTCATCGATACGGAACGATTACCCGCCCGAATCCGTCGTTTACTTGCAGCCTGAAATCACTTCAAATTCCCTATTTTTGAGCACCTCTATTTAATGGAGCACCTTCATGGGATTCAACAAATATTTCAGAAAAAAATCTGTTACCGACATCCTTCACCAGATTCAATCTGGTACTGATAGCGGACACGGCGCATTGGGTAAACATCTCGGCGTTCGCGACCTTACAGCATTTGGAATTGCGGCCATTATCGGTGCCGGAATTTTCAGCACTATTGGTCAGGCCAGTGCCGACGGAGGACCTGCCGTAATTTTCCTGTTTCTATTCACCGCTTTAGCCTGCGGTTTCGCGGCATTTGCGTATGCGGAGTTTGCATCTATGGTTCCGGTTTCGGGAAGTGCATATACGTACAGTTATGTTGCGTTCGGAGAATTAATTGCGTGGATCATTGGATGGGCACTCATTATGGAATACGCTATCGGGAACATCACGGTCGCCATTTCCTGGAGTGATTATTTCACGGGGTTATTATCCAGTGGAGGAATTGAGTTACCGCAATGGATACAGATGGATTACCTCACGGCATCAAAAGCATTTGATCAGGCTACGGCATTAATAGCCAGCGGAAAAACATTCGATAATCTTCCTGTTTCTATCCAAGCCGGCTACACGGCGTGGAATACGTGCCCTACAATCGGACCATTGCACCTGATTGCCGATTTACCCGCATTGTTAATTATCGTGTTCATCACATGGCTTGTTTATCGCGGCATGAAAGAATCGCGCAATGCGAGCAACCTTATGGTGGTTATTAAGCTGTGTATTATTTTACTGGTAATAGCCGTTGGTATTTTTTATGTGGATACCGACAATTGGGATCCTTTTGCACCGAATGGAATCGGGGGCATTCTTAAAGGTGTTTCCGCAGTGTTCTTCGCGTATATCGGATTTGATGCTATCTCCACCACAGCTGAAGAATGTAAAGATCCGCAGCGTGATTTACCGCGCGGCATGATGTGGGCCATCATTATTTGTACGCTGTTATATATCGCTATTGCTTTAGTACTTACAGGTATGGTGAAATACGATCAATTAGCGGTAGGCGATCCACTCGCATTTGTATTTGATGAACTGAATTTGAAATGGCTCTCGGGAATTATTGCCGTAAGCGCCGTTGTAGCTATGGCCAGCGTATTGCTGGTGTTTCAAATGGGACAACCGCGTATCTGGATGAGCATGAGTCGCGATGGTTTATTACCCAAAAAATTCGCAACAGTTCATCCTAAATTCAAAACACCTTCTTTTGCTACCATCGTCACCGGATTTGTGGTGGCTGTTCCCGCATTGTTCATGAACCTTACTATGGTAACGGATTTATGCAGTATCGGAACTTTATTTGCATTTGTGTTGGTATGCGGTGGTGTGTTGGTGTTGCAAAACAAAAAAGATATTCCGCGCGGTAAATTCAGAACACCGTACGTGAATTCTAAATTCATCATGCCCGTATTGTTGGTTGTTGCTGTGGTGCTGTCATTCACGTACAATAAAGAAAGTACAATGAGCTTTTTGACGAACGAAAGACAACTTGTTGCGCCGGCCGACATGATTACGTCCATGAGCGAAACTGAAATCGATTCCTTTAAAGCGCATCTGATGACAAGCGATTCTGCAGGTTTCAGCGCTAATAATTTGGATACCGAATCGTACTTGTCCGGATTGAATTCCGAACGGTACATTGGAACCTTACAGGCGGCAGGATTTAATGATGCCCGGATGTATGAAACCGGATGGACCTTATTTCAGCACAAAATTCCGATGTGGATTTTTATCATCATCGTATTGATACTAACATATTTTGCCATTACACAAAACCTATCGCTGATTCCATTACTGGGCTTAATCAGTTGTTTATACATGATGGCCGAATTAGGTGTATCTAACTGGATTGGTTTCGGAATCTGGCTCGCTGTCGGATTAATTGTGTATTTCGCTTACAGTAGCAAAAACAGCAAACTCAACAAAACCACAGCCTAGTACCTTTCATTTATGATCGCACTTATTACCGGCGCTACGGCAGGATTTGGCAAAGCAACCGCAGAACTTTTTGCCGCAAATGGTTATCAGGTTATTATTACCGGTCGACGTAAAACACGTCTTGATGTTTTGGAACGTCAACTCAAAGAAAAATACCAAATCAAAGTTCTCAGCTTGTGTTTTGATGTACGCAATGCCGGTGAAACAAAAAATGCGCTGAATAGTATTCCAACCGAATGGCAAGCCATTGATGTGTTAGTGAACAATGCCGGACTTGCTTAGTGAACAATGCCGGACTTGCCGCAGGATTGGGAGCCATTCTAAACGGATCGTTGGACGATTGGGAACAAATGATTGATACCAACATTAAAGGTTTGTTGTTTGTAACGCGCATCGTTTCTCCGTGGATGGCACAACGCAACAAAGGGCATATTATTAATATCGGCTCCATTGCCGGAAAAGAAGTGTATGCCAACGGTAATGTGTATTGTGCTACCAAACATGCAGTTGATGCATTAACCAAAGCCATGCGTATTGATTTGCTTCCGCACGGCATTCGTGTTACACAGATTGCACCGGGGATGGCAGAAACCGAATTCTCCATCGTACGTTTCAAAGGCGATGAAGAACGAGCCAAAAATGTGTACAAAGGATTAAAACCTTTAACAGCAGATGACATTGCAGAAACTATTTTCTGGTGTGCTTCACGTCCTGCGCATGTCAACATCAACGACATTGTTATCATGCCAACAGCACAAGCTAATTCTACTACTTCAATTCGCAAAACAGATGCGTAATCTATTTCTGATGTTCGCACTCGGTGTGAGTGTTATGCTGGCATCATGCGGTCGTAATAAAAAAGAAGTTGATTTTATTATCACGAACGCTACAGTGATTACCATGGATGGCAGTAATGCCATCCTAGAAAGCATTGCAGTAAAAGACGGGAAAATTGTAGGTGTTGGAACTGATGAAAGTATCGCTACGTTGTTTAAGTCAGATAGTACGAAAGACATGACCGGAAAATTTATTTATCCCGGATTCATCGATGGTCACGCTCATTTTGAAGGCTACGCCATAGGATTACGTCAATGCAATTTAGTGGGAACAAAATCATGGAGTGATGTATTGAAACGTGTTAAAGATTTTATCCCCAAGAATAAATTACCATGGATTGTGGGTCGCGGCTGGGATCAAAACGATTGGCCGGAAAAAACGTGGCCCGATCGCTATATGCTGGATTCCTTATACCCGCAACAACCCGTGCTGTTAGAACGAATTGACGGACACGCAGCAATTGCAAATTGTGCAGCGCTGCGCATTGCGGGTATCAACGACAGCACCTTAATCAACGGAGGTGAATTGTTGAAACGTCAAGACGGTTCGTTAAGCGGTGTATTGATTGATAATGCCGTGGATTTAGTCAAGCGCAAAATGCCTGAACCAAGCGATGCCGTGTATAACGAGGCGTTGAATGAAGCACAGAATAATTGCTTTCGTGTAGGATTAACCAGTGTGGTTGATGCAGGATTGATGCACGAAAAAATTAAACGATTGGATCAATTACAAAAAGACGATCGTTTAAAAATCAGAATTTATGCCATGCTCAGTGACAGTCAACCCAACTACGATCATTATCTCGTGCATGGCCCGTATAAAACCGATCGTATGAATGTGCGTTCGTTTAAATTGTATGCGGATGGCGCGCTCGGCTCTCGCGGTGCGTGTTTGCTGGAATCGTACACTGACCGTCCCGGATATAAAGGATTGCTTTTAAATACCGCTGAACACTTTGAAAAACGTATGCATCAGGCGCAGTCCAAAGGCTTTCAGGTGAATACCCACTGCATCGGTGATTCTGCCAATCGCCTTATTCTGCAATTGTATGGCAAAGTATTGAAAGATGATCAACAACGTTGGCGAATAGAACATGCGCAAATTGTGCATCCTGCCGATATTCCTTTTTTCAAAAAGTATGGTGTGATTCCTTCCGTGCAACCTGTTCATGCAACAAGTGATATGTATTGGGCGGAATCACGTATCGGATCTGTGCGTTTAAAATACGCGTATTCGTATAAAACGTTAATTGAAGGCGTCGGCATCGCCACACTTGGAACCGACTTCCCGGTAGAAGACATCAATCCGTTGAATACATTTTATGCAGCGGTAGCTCGAAAAAACAGCACCGGTATTCCGCCGGCAGGATTTATTCCCGAAGAAAAACTCGATCGACTCACCACATTAAAGGGCATGACACTTTGGGCGGCGTACGCAAATTTCGAAGAGCAGGAAAAAGGAAGCATAGAACCCAATAAATTCGCAGACTTCACCATTTTGGATCGCAACTTATTAACGTGCAAGGAAGAAGATATTTTGAAAACACGTGTATTAGCTACCTTTATTAACGGTGAATTGGTATTCAGTCAACGATGAAAAAATACTGCATCATATTTCTAATCATCTGCAGCAGCTATCATTTAACTGCACAAGGCAGCATGATTCGTAAATACGGATTTAGTGTGGCGATGTCCAACGCGTTTTCATTTTTTCAAACCGACACGCGCCATGCTTCCGAAGCCAAAATACGTTTCGGAATGGGTGGTATGTTCCGCTTTCATCTCCACCCGGCGCCTACCCTGGAAATTCAATTAGGACTGGAGGTCTTAAGTCAGAGTTGCAAATTTAGTACGTATTATTTCGAAACAGGATACTCACAATTTTACGATCGCAACTTCAGGTTTGAACATCAATTGCGCATTTGGGAAATGTACATTCCCATAATTGGACGTTTTAATTTAGCGGGCTCCGGAGAAATGGCCCCTGCCTCGTTTTATTTAATGGGTGGTTATGCTCCTAAATTTTTTCTGCAAGCAACTACGGAGATTACCGATCGGGAAACCGGCAAAGGTGTTTGGGGTGGCGGAACGGATTTACGATTTGAAAACTGGTTTATTAACGAACAATTGGGCAACGTGCTGATTGCAGGTATGGGGTTAGATAAACGCTTACGCTTCAGTGAAAAATTTGTCTCGTTCGAATTGATCTATAGCTTACGTCGGCCAGTGTTAAAGTGCTTAAAGCTTCAGGCGTGCGCTCTGCTGCGGGCAACTCGGCCATACGCAAATGTTGGTTCTTCACGGCTTCCCCAATTACCTGACGCACCGTACGAGCGTTACCGAAATACTTGTCGCGGTTATCGTACAATACATTCAAATAGCCTTGTAAGTGCTGCTCGGCTTCGGCTGTGGCTTTCAGCTCTTCTTTCTTCAACAATATTTTCGCAATAGCCATCAATTCTTCAGCAGTGTAATCGTAAAACACGTAATGACGATCGAAACGGGATTTCAAACCGGGATTGGTTTCCAGAAACTTGTGCATGTTATCCGGATAACCGGCTACCACAACAGCAAGTTGCCCGCGTAAATCTTCCATGCGCTTCAACACTACTTCTACCGCCTCTTTTCCGAAATCGTTGTCGCCTCCTTCGCCCAATGCATATGCCTCGTCAATAAACAACACGCCACCGATAGCTTGCTCCACTTTTTCATTGGCTTTAATAGCAGTTTGTCCAACATATCCTGCTACCAATCCTTGACGATCGGTTTCCACCAAATGTCCTTTCTCCAACAAACCGAGTCCTTTGTAAATTTTTGCAATAATACGCGCCAATGTTGTTTTCCCCGTACCAGGATTACCCGTGAACACTGCATGTAAAGAGAAACGATTGGTTACTTCCCGTCCTGTTTCCTGATAGAACTGCACAAGTTTTACCAACTCCTGAATTTCTGCTTTGATGTTGTTCATGCCCACCAGGCCGTTCAACTCATCCAATCCTTCACGAAACAACTTCTGATTGACACCATACGTGACTTTCTTCTTTTGACGACCACCAAACACGCCTACCAAGTCTTCTTTGGTTACCAACGACAATTGTTCTTCCGTTAATTCATTCACGTTTGGCAGTTGCATCAGACGCAATGCCATACTCATCTTGCCTTCTTCCACTGCACCGGTTACCAATCGTGCGTTGCCGAAAGTGCGATCGCGTGTCCTATACAACTCGATCAATTGTTCTTCCAAATATTTCAACGCGTCCATTTCCAGCTTCACACCTTTCTTTCCTGCCACCAATTGCGCAATCTGCACCAATTCATCCGGTAAGTAATCTTCGAAATTATAATACTGCGAAAAGCGCGACTTCATTCCCGGATTAGATGATAAGAAGATTTCCATTTCCCGCGGATAGCCTGCCACCATAATGGCAATATCACCTTTCCCGTCCGACATTTCTTTTAGCAATACCTCAATTACTTCCTTACCGAAATCTTTCGCATCGTCCGCTTCACGTGCTAATGAATACGCTTCATCGATAAATAAAATTCCACCTCGCGCTTGTTCTATAATCTTTTTGGTTTTGGGTGCTGTTTGTCCAATGAATTCACCAACTAAATCGGCGCGACCAACTTCCACCACTTGTCCTTTGCTCAATAACCCCATGGCTTTGTAAATACGCCCCAACATATTCACCACGGTTGTTTTTCCTGTACCCGGATTACCTGTGAACACCGCATGCAATCCTACATTTCCGGATTCTTCAATACCTTTATCCTTGCGAAGTTTTAAGAAGTTCAGGTATTTGATATTGTCACGGATATCTTTTTTGATTTCGGTTAAACCGATCAATTCATCCAACTTAGCCAGTAAATCGTCCAATGCATCTTCGGGTTCAATTAAGTCTGCTTTCTTGATTTCCTCCGATGTTCCTCCACGCTTCAATTCATTCGCGCTAAGAATCAACTCCGGAATTCCCTCGTTTTCGAAGTCCGCTAATTTAAATTCAACTCGCGCGATGAGTACATCCATGAAAATAATTTCCACGAAGTATTTATCATCTTTCCATGATCCTGCCACCTCATTGCCCCAACCCACATCCAGCGTATGGAAAAATCCATTTTTACCTTTCTCTATCTGTGCTTCACGACGAATTTGACCTTTCAATTGATGCGCATCATCCAGAAAATTAAAAATGAATTCATAATTCCACGCAACTTCCGGCAAGGCTTCAAACTTGAATTCCACCCACAAATACTGGGTTTTATCACGATTGATAGTATCCAAATATTTTCTTGTCTTCTGCTCCCATCCGTTAAAATCGCCGGTGTACAACTTCACGTGTTCTACTTTCAAGTAGGGATTACGATTATTGGTCACCTTACCGACTTCATTCACTATAAAATTTTTCGAACCCACCAATTCATCATCGATATATGCTTCCCACACATATGTACCACCTTTCCAGTACGCACCTTCCGTAGGATTGCCCCAGCCATCACGCATGGTGACGATGTTTTCATCCATTTTTATTTCTCGCTTCGTATCCAGTGCGCACAATTCCTTGCGCTCTTCTCCATTCAACTCGAAGCACTTCAACACAATGGTGCATTCCCAATTTTCTTCGTCAAAGAGTTTATTAAAGAAAGAAAATTCCACACGGAGGTATGTCGTTTCTGCACGATCAAAAACAGAGCGGTACTTTTTAGAACTATTTGCCATCCATTCGTCGGATGAATACGTTTTCATCTCCCGGAACTTCCAATTCTTAAACTCTTTTTTATCGGATCGAAAAATCATAGGTCTTCAATTTTAGTTCGTCGTTACCAAGTGGCACTCATATCAAGTAAAGCAATACTTGGGGTAATTTTATTTTTCCATTTCCATCCCTCCGAACCTCGTTTCATATTCATGGTTAACATACCATAGTCGTACAAGGATAATGTGTCTGTATTTTTTTCTTCATCCCGCAACTCCACCCATCCGGAACGCGCAAGTTGCTCAACGGCTTCGCTTAATCGCTCGCCTAATAATTCTTCATCTAACTTCGGTTGATTGTGATGACGAATCATGGTATTGAATAAAACATCGACTGGTAATACACCACCACCTTGCATTTTTAACCAGCCAAGAAGTTGCTTCTGCAGCGTGGTTAAGCGCATTTTTTCTTTCTGTAATGATTTCATCTATCTCCAGAATAAAGTTGCAGGAATTGTTTTTCCGGTACAACCGTGGGGGAATTGCACTCCCAACATAGTGCACACTGTTGGAGCGATATCCGTAATTTCAACAGGAATATCACTTACCACAGGTCTAACCTTCCAGCCCCAAAAGATAAGAGGAACATGTGTATCATAACTCCACGGCGCTCCATGCGTTGTTCCCGTAACACGATCCCAGTCGCCCACCCAACCCGGTTGCAACAATACACACACATCTCCTGATCTTCTGAAGTTGTAACCCTTTTGTACTTCACGTCGAGGTGTACTTATAAATTCCGACATCGCCATCTGATGAGCAGTCATTACATGCGCAATGCCTTTAAATTTCATGAGGTAACCTGCGCAAAAATCTTCCACTGCACGTTTGTCAATTCCTTTGCGTTCCATGCGTGGACGATCGAAAAAAACTTGTTCATTTTCGTAAGCAAGCACCAACGAATCGGCGAATTTTTTCTTTAATTCTAACTTCAACGAATCCATCATGACTTTATCATTAAAGAATCCGGAAGGAATGCCTACATCATTTAAAAACTGGGGGTTCTCTACAGCACCGTGATCGGCAGTGAGGAAAACAAGGGTATTATTTTTACCGCACCAGCTATCCAGAAAACGCAGGAATGACGCTATCTCCAAATCTAAACGCAAATAACAATCCTCAACTTCTATACTTTGCGGTCCGTACATGTGTCCGATGTAATCGGGCGATGAGAACGAAACACTTAAAAAATCAGAGGCTGTATTTTTTCCCAAATTTTCGCCTTTAATAATTGCTTCCGCTACCAATCGCGTTAGCACATTACCTTGCGGTGTACTGCGAATAATTCCCATGTTGCCATTTTTCTCCTTCAGCACCGGCAACTTGTGCGGGAATACAGGTGCATCTTCTCCTTTGAAGCGTCCTTCGTACGGATTGTTGTCTGCCAATGATTCTGTGTATTGATCAATGGGTAATAACGTATTCCAATCTTCTTGTAACAAACGTGCAGGATGTGCTTGTTTATTAAACTCCTGCATGTACGCAGGAAGCTCTTTCATGTAATACGAACTGGAAATAAAATTACCACTTGCACCGTCGTACCAAAACGCAGCGTTGGCGGTGTGTCCGGCCGGCATGATAGCACTGCGATCTTTCAATGCAACACCTACAACTTTCGATTGCGCATTATTACTTAAATGCAACTGATCGCCGATGGTTCCAGCCAACATACGACGCGGAGAACGTAAACCTTCTTCCGCGCCTGAACCTACAGGCTTTATCGTTTTATCTTCTGCACAATACACCGTTTTCCCTTCTTCGCGCTCGTACCAGTTGTTGCCGATTATTCCGTGAACGGCAGGCGTTGTTCCTGTAAAGATGGAAGCATGCCCCGGACCTGTGTAGGTTGGCATGTAGTTGTAATTGGTTTGATCGAAATTTGTTCCCTGACTCAACAAACGCTTGAAGCCATCATTACCGAATTTATTCCAGTACCGATTCAAATAATCATAACGCATTTGGTCAATAACAATGCCCACCACCAACTTTGGATGACGCGGCAATTCTGCGACAGGAGCCTTTGGTGATGATTTACGATTTTGCGCTACTGCAATAACAAGTGTTGCAGTAATTAATACGGTGATGAAGGATATTTTTTTCATGCTTTTTTGTAAATGATATAAATGACTGCAACGCACAAGAGCACGTTAACAGCGACGTTCAGCGCCATCATACCGGTTGCTCCTTTGCGATAGAGTTCCACCGTTTCGTAAGCAAATGCAGAAAATGTGCTGAATCCGCCGCAGAACCCGGTGATGAGTAATAAACGCAATTGCGCCTCCTGAATACGATCTGCAATGAGCAATGCAGCAATGGCCAGAATTGAAGAGGCCAGCACATTCGCGATTAATGTTGCCCAAGGAAAGTGCACCCAACCTGCTTGCTTAATCAGCGCACCGATACCATAACGGGAAACACTTCCCAATCCGCCACCAATAAAAACAAGTAGTACGTTTAGCATGCTACTAAAATACGCGCTAAAGGCTTTAGTAGTGCTATTCCCAAGTTATCTTTTTCCTGATTAACAGGAATACCAGAAACCCGCACAACGCGCCGAATGTAGCGCCAACGAATACGTCAAAAGGATAGTGTACGCCCACATAAATGCGACTCCACGCCACCACCAACGCCCAAAGAAACAAGAGCATCCACCATTTTCGTTGCTCTCGCAAGGTTGCACGTGTATAGGTGAGTAAGAATAAAAATGTAGCCAAGGCCATGCTGTTGGAAGCATGTCCGGAAACAAAACCATACGGACCGCCACAACCCAAAGGAGTAAGTACTTGTACCGATATAGCGGTTTGATGGCAAGGTCGTGGTCGTTTAAACCCGTTTTTCATCAGATTGGCACCCTGATCACTGATCACAATCAACACCACAATTGCCGGAACAATCCATACCAATTTCTTGCCATAGCATTTATAAACCAGCAACAACAGCACGGCATACAGCGGAATCCACACCCAACGATTCGTGATCCAGGGCATGATGACATCCAACACAATATTGCGAAAATGATGAATCGACAAAAAAAGTTCCCGATCAAACAGGTCTAGTGATTGCAGCATTCGGTAAATTTAACCACAAACAACAAACCGCGGTGAATTATCCGAATGTGTATTTTACTTGTTTCATGTGTGATGTAAGTCACCGTAAAGCGTTATTCCGCACATGACCTTTGCGTCAAAATAAAGGACATGGAAATCATAGGATATATCGCAGCATCACTTATCGGAATCTCTCTCGGATTAATCGGAGGTGGAGGTTCTATTCTTACCGTACCCGTTTTGGTGTATTTACTGGGCGTTGATGTCGTTTCATCAACGGCTTATTCATTGTTTGTTGTGGGCGCAACGAGCTTAGTTGGGGCAATTCCGAAATACAGAAGTGGTTTAATTCACATGAAAACAGCCATCATCTTCGGTATTCCGAGTATTGTTGCCGTGTATTTAACACGATCATTTATTGTTCCTGCAATACCGGACGTTATTTTCAACATGGGCGACTTCGCCGTTACCAAAGCGTTTCTACTCATGTTTCTCTTCGCCATATTGATGGTTGTAGCTTCTTACTCCATGATTAAAGGCAATGGTAAAGAGGAAAAAGAAACTAAAATGGAAGAGTTGAAATACAACTATCCCATGATTTTACTGGAAGGTAGCGTAGTTGGAATTTTAACAGGATTAGTTGGTGCCGGTGGAGGATTTTTAATTATCCCCGCATTAGTGTTGTTGTCGAAACTTCCGATGAAAATGGCAGTTGGAACGTCGTTGCTTATCATTGCAGCGAAGTCACTGTTCGGCTTCGTCGGTGATCTTGGAAAAACTACCATGGATTGGCCGTTATTGCTTACCGTTACCGGATTAGCCATAGTTGGAATATTTATCGGCAACTATCTTTCTACAAAAATCGACAGCAACAAACTGAAGAAAGGTTTTGGCTGGTTCGT
>JAJTEY010000072.1 GCA_021299855.1 Bacteroidota bacterium
ACAATTCCCGCTTTCGCTTTCGATGTTCCTTTGTGTTTGTCGATGTACAAACCGATGAGCCAGTCAACGGTAGATGAACCCAATAACAACAATACCCAAACAGGTTCGCCCCATGCATAAAAGAAAAAGGAAAATGCAGTGAGGATAATATTACGGTACATCTTATTCGATGAAGCGTAATACAAGATCAGGTTGATCGGCAGGAAGAGATAAAGAAAAACTAAGTGCGCGAAAACCATAATCTGCGGGCAATTTTAACGGTGCCGAAATTAATGGAATTATTAGTTCGCCGGGAAGTGCTGCGGATACGTGCGGCAGAATTCCGAATAAGTGTTACCATTGTCCGAACAAGGGTTAAACCGATAGGCGAAAAAAGGGGGGCACATCTTTTTTTGATCTTTTTTAAATAATCTTTGTTACGGACCAAAAAAGTACTACATTTGCCGTCCGATTTGGAAAAAAATATATAGACCATGTCACGAGTTTGTCAAATTACAGGAAAGCGCACCATCGTTGGGAACAATGTTTCTCACTCTAATCGTAAAACCAAACGTACCTTCCAGCCTAACTTGCAGAAGAAGCGTTTTTATTTGGAAGATGAAAAGCGTTGGATCACGCTGAAGGTTTCAACTTCAGGTATGCGTACCATCAATAAAATTGGAATCAAGGAAGCTTTGAAGCGCGCTATTGAAGGCGGCTTTATTCGCTAATCCTGTTGATATTATTTAAAAGCGCCTGTCGTTCACGCGACGGGCGTTTTGTATTTTTATACCGATGAGAATCAGATCGCAAAGCGCCATTTTCGGTGTTATCACTTTTGTTTTGCTGCTTTCGGCTTTTACAGCTCCGGAACCGTACGAATCAGATCATTTATCTGCTGATTTTCATGTCGGACGACGCGAAGCACTTCGCAAATTAATGCCGGACAGTAGTGTCGCGGTTTTCTTTACATCACCGATCCGTAATCGCTCCAATGATGTCGATTACCATTATCATCCGGATCCCAATTTTCGCTATTTAACGGGCTTTACAGAGCCTAACGCCGCGCTACTGGTATTAAAAGAAAATCAGCGTATCGACAGCGTGTTTACCAATGAAATTCTTTGGGTTCAGGATAAAAATCCCAAAGAAGAAGCGTGGACAGGTCGGAGGTTAGGGCCGGAGCAGGCCCGTGAACAACTCAAAATAAAGACGGTGTTATCTGCAGCAGGCTTTCCCGGAACTTCGATTAATTTCAAAAAGTTTCGCAAGGTATTTTTTATTCCTATTCCGACCGATGTACGCGATAACCCTAATGACGCAGCTGATTTGTACAGCTTAATGCAGAAGTTTCGACTGGCAACCGAAAAAAACAAGAACAACGATCAGATTCGATTAAAAGAAATGATGGCCATGTTGCGACAAGTGAAACAGTTTGAGGAGATGGAGTTGCTTAGGAAAGCCATCAACATCAGCAATGATGCCCACATCGAGTTAATGCGGGCACTGCAGCCCGGCATGAGCGAATATCATGCGCAGGCAATTATCGAATTCGAATTCCGACGCCATGGTGCAGAATATCAAGGTTATCCAAGCATCTGCGGATCCGGAGAAAACTCTTGTATTCTGCATTACAGCACCAACAGACGTCCTATGACAAAAAATGATCTGATTGTTGTAGACGCCGGAGCAGAATACCACGGTTACACTGCAGATATCACGCGTACTTTGCCTTCTAACGGGAAGTTTACGCCCGAGCAAGCAGCTATTTACAATATTGTTCTGGAAGCTCAGGAAGCCGGAATTCAGGCTTCTCGCACGGGCAATGAATTTCGCGCACCGCATAAAGCTGCCGTTAACGTGATCAAAAAGCGATTAAAGCAGTTGGGAATAATTGAAAAAGATGAAGACTTTATTCTGTACTTTTTTCATGGAACCTCCCATTATTTGGGCCTGGATGTGCACGATCCAGGTATGTACGGCGTTTTGAAGCCTGGAAATGTGATTACCGTAGAACCAGGAATTTATATTCCCGAAGGTTCGCCTTGTGATCCGAAATGGTGGAATATTGGAATTCGCATCGAAGATGATTTGTTGGTCACTGCGGGTGATCCTGAGATTTTATCCGGCAAGGTGCCCAAAAACATTGATGCCATTGAAAAAATGATGGCGGAGGAAAGTTATCTGAATCGCGGCAAGCAGCAGGAGCGAGGGAAAAGGGAGGATTCAGGATATTAATTCAATTTCCCCGTGTATAAAGTTGCATTTCCTGAAATAATTTTTACCTTTGCCCTCCCATTAGTAAAAAATCAGCAGAATGGCTAAGAAAGGTAATCGTATTCAGGTGATAATGGAATGCACCGAACACAAAGAAAGTGGCATGCCGGGAACTTCTCGTTACATCACCACGAAGAACAAGAAAAATACGCCTGACCGTATTGAACTGAAAAAGTACAATCCGATCTTGAAGCGTATGACTGTTCATAAAGAAATCAAGTAATCTCTGACGCATTAATAGTACTCCGTCATGGCAAAGAAAGTAGTTGCAACGTTAAAAACAGGTGAAGGCAAGCAGTTCACCCGCGTAATTAAAATGGTTCGTTCACCTAAAACAGGTGCGTACGCCTTCAAAGAAGAAGTTGTACATAACGATCACATTAAAGATTTTTTGACTGAAAAGTCGAAGTAATTGGTTGAATACTGAACCGCTCGAAGCTTCTTTCTCGTGAAGGAAGCTTTCGTCGTTTCTGAATAAATAGTTCATGGGACTCTTTAGTTTTTTCAATAAAGAAAAAAAGGAAAGCCTCGATCAGGGCTTGTCCAAAACCAAAGAAAGTTTCTTCGGTAAAATAGCCCGTGCTGTTGTCGGAAAATCTACCGTTGATGCGGAAGTTCTGGACAATCTGGAAGAAGCACTCATCACCTCCGACGTTGGTGTAGAAACAACACTCAAAATTATTCGTCGTATTGAAGAACGTGTAGCACGCGATAAATACGTGAATACCGACGAACTTAATAAAATTCTTCGCGAAGAAATCGGTGCTTTATTGCAGGAAAACAAAACCGAGGATTTAGTTGATTTCGTTGTACCTGCCGGGAAGAAACCATACGTAATTATGGTTGTTGGTGTAAACGGTGTAGGTAAAACAACTACCATCGGAAAGTTGTCACATGCATTTAAATCACGCGGTCATCAGGTGATGTTGGGGGCAGCTGATACGTTTCGCGCGGCAGCTGTCGATCAGTTAACTATCTGGTCCAAACGCGTTGATGTTCCTATTGTTTCTCAAGGAATGGGCGCAGATCCGGCTTCGGTAGCATTCGATACGTTAAGTTCTGCAGTTGCTAAAGGTGCTGATGTTGTTATCATTGATACAGCAGGACGCTTGCACAATAAGGTGAACCTCATGAACGAATTGTCCAAAATCAAAAAGGTGATGCAGAAGGTTATTCCTGATGCACCGCACGAAGTGCTTTTGGTTTTGGATGGTTCTACCGGTCAGAATGCTATTGAGCAATGTAAACAATTTACCGCGGCAACTGAAGTTACGGCATTGGCCATTACTAAATTAGACGGTACCGCTAAAGGTGGCGTCGTTATTGGTATTTCCGACCAGTTCAAAATTCCTGTGCGTTATATTGGAGTTGGCGAGAAGATGGATGATTTACAAGTATTCAACAAGAACGAATTCGTTGATTCGTTATTGAAGCAGTAATTATCCCAATACCACTGCAGTTCCGCTGGCACTTACCATCAACATCGATCCGTTACCGACAGTTTCATAATCCAGATCAACGCCGATTACCGCATTTGCGCCTTGTTGTTTCGCCTGGTTCAGCATTTCCTGAATGGCAATATTCTTGGCATCGCGCAAACTTTCTTCATACATACCCGCACGACCACCAACAATATCACGAATGCCCGCGAAAAAATCCTTCACGATATTCGCGCCAATAATGGCTTCGCCACTTACAAGTCCAATGTAACGTGTCACCGGGCGACCTTCTACTGTAGATGTTGTTGTTACCAGCATAGCATTATTTTTTTACAAAAATAGTCCTTCTTCCCCTCGTGTAGCGTTAAAGTTGGTTAATCCTATTCGTATTGCTAATCCTTTGCGTTCCACTACCTTTGCAGCGATGAAAACGAAGACACTGAAAAAGAATAAAGTGAACGTGGTGACGTTGGGCTGCTCGAAAAATATTTTCGATTCGGAAGTGCTGATGGGGCAATTGAAAGCCAACAAATTTGAGGTGGAACACGAAAGCACCGAAAGTGATGCAGGTATTGTAATTATTAATACGTGCGGTTTTATTGACAACGCCAAGCAAGAAAGCATTGATACTATATTGCAATTTGTAGATGCCAAAGAACAAGGTTTGGTGGAGAAGGTGATGGTAACCGGATGTTTAAGTGAGCGATATAAGGATGAATTGCAATTAGAAATTCCGGAAGTTGATGCCTGGTTTGGTACACGCGATTTGCCGCGTTTGCTGAAAACGTTAAAAGCCGATTATAAACACGAGTTGGTTGGCGAACGTATTTTGACAACGCCGCATCATTACGCCTATTTGAAAATTTCGGAAGGATGTGATCGACCTTGTTCGTTTTGTGCTATTCCTTTGATGCGTGGTAAACACATTTCAACTCCAATAGAAGATCTTGTTACACAAGCGCGCAATCTGGCTAAAGCTGGTACGCGTGAGTTAATGATCATTGCTCAGGATTCCACATATTACGGATTGGATTTATACGGTAAGCGAAATCTTGGCGAATTGTTGCAGCGCTTGAGTGATGTGGACGGTATTGACTGGATTCGTTTACACTATGCGTTTCCTTCAGGATTTCCGATGGACGTATTGAAAGTAATGCGTGAAAATCCGAAAGTGTGCAACTATTTGGATATGCCGTTACAGCACATCACTGATAACATGCTGAAAAGCATGAAGCGCGGCACGACTAAACAAAAGACCATTGATTTGGTAAATTCCATTCGTGATGAAGTTCCCGGTATAACGTTAAGAACTACATTGATTGCAGGATATCCCGGAGAAACAGAGCAGGATCATGAAGAGATGCTGGAATGGATTGAAAATACACGGTTCGATCGCTTGGGTATTTTCACGTATTCACACGAAGAAAATACCGGCGCTTATAAACTGCAGGACGATGTTCCGGCTGAAGACAAACAACGTCGCGCGTCTGCAGTAATGGAATTGCAGCAGGGAATTTCTTTCGATATCAATCAAACAAAAGTGGGGCAGGAGTTCAAGGTGTTGTTTGATCGTAAAGAAGGCGATTACTTTATTGGAAGGACAGAAGGCGATTCACCGGAAGTTGATAATGAAGTTTTAGTTAGTGCAAAAAGCGATTACGTGAGAATTGGTGACTTTGCCCAAGTTAAAATTGACAAGGCAGAAGAATTTGATTTGTACGGGACCGTAGTTAAATAAGATAGTATTTATAGTAACCCTAATACTCGATTTATGAAACGTTTGATCAGTGCAGTATTACTTTTTGTTCTCAGTTTTAATGTTCGTGCTGATGAAGGCATGTGGTTGCCCGTGCTATTGGAGCAACTTAACATTACGGACATGAAAGCGCGTGGCTTTATGCTTACTGCTGAAGACGTGTACAGTGTCAACAAAACATCTATGAAAGATGCCGTGTGCTTATTCGGCGGTGGATGTACGGCAGAACTAATTTCAAATCGCGGTTTATTGCTAACCAATCACCACTGTGGATTTGGTGCTATACAGTATCACAGTTCCGTTCAACATGATTATCTGACAGACGGTTTCTGGGCCATGAATCAGAAGGAAGAGTTGCATACGCCCGGTGTAACGGCAACATTTATTCTGAGCATGCGCGATGTGACTAATGAAGTGCTTGCTGATGTGACATCTTCTATGGATGAAGTGAAGCGCAACGAGGCAATCGGTAAAGCCATTAAAAATCTGGAGAAAAAGTATTCTACGACAGATGCTCAAGCCATGATTCGAGCTTTCTATTATGGAAATGTCTTTTACTTATTTATGACTGAAACGTTCACCGATTTGCGAATGGTGGGTGCACCTCCAATGTCTATCGGTAACTTCGGTGGTGATACGGACAATTGGGTATGGCCTCGTCACACTGCTGATTTTTCGTTGTTCAGAATTTATGCGGGCAAAGACAATAAGCCGGCGCCATACAGCGAAGAAAATATTCCGTGGACACCGCGCAATTTCTTTACGTTGAATTGTAAAGGCATTCAGCCCGGCGATTTTACGATGGTATATGGTTTTCCAGGACGTACAACAGAATATCTTACTTCATGGGGTGTTGAACTCGTGGCTAATATTTCTGATCCATTGAAAGTAAACCTGCGCACCATGCGAATTAATTTGATGGTTGCTGAAATGAACAAAAGCGCTGAGGTGCGCATTAAGTATGCGGCTAAGCGAAATGGTGTAGCGAATGCGTGGAAGAAGTGGCAAGGTGAAATGAAGGGAATCAAGGACAATGATGTAATTCGTAAGAAACAATTACAGGAAGCAGAGTTTTCGGCTCGTTTACAACGCAATCAGGAATGGCAGAATAAGTATGGAAATCTGTTAACGGATTTAGCCGCGGCTCATCA
>JAJTEY010000073.1 GCA_021299855.1 Bacteroidota bacterium
GATGATACCAAGAATCAAAGTGGTTAAGTTAGAGTCAAGGATAGACGACATCGCATTTTTGTAACCATCTGCTACTGCACCGGCCAAGCCTTTTCCTTCACGCAATTCTTCACGAATACGTTCAAACAAGAGAATGTTCGCATCTACAGATAACGCAATTGTCAATACGATACCTGCAATACCAGGAAGCGTTAATACCGCTCCTAATGACGTTAACACGCCCATGATGAAAAATACGTTCACGAACAAAGCAACGTCTGCTACTAAACCGGCTTTGTTGTAATAGAATGCCATATACAACAACACCACGATCAATGCTACAATGAAGGATAACAAACCGGCCTGAATAGCCTGGCTACCTAACGTAGGACCTACTACAGTCTTTTCAACGATATTCGCACGTGCCGGCAACTTACCGGTACTTAACAACTTCACTAAGTCGTCTGCTTCACGGTTTGTAAAGTTTCCTGTGATTTGAGATTGCCCTCCGGAAATTTCTCCGTTAACCGTCGGATAAGAATACACGCGATCATCAAGAACGATAGCGATACTGCGACCGATGTTTGCTTTAGTAATACGTGCCCATGCTTTAGCACCTTCAGCGTTCATCGTCATAGAGATTTCAGGACTTCCTGAACCACTCATCTGGTCGAATACTTTACGTGCATCGCTCACTACGTTTCCGTCCAACGCAGGACCACCGTTACGTGACTTTTTCAAAGCAATCAACATCACGAAAGGTTGACCGTTATCTAAATTCTGTGGCTTAGCAGTCCAGGCAAATTTGCAATCAGAAGGGAACATCGGCTTGATTTCCGGGCGGTTCAAATACGCGCTCATTTGTGCGGTATCTTTTACCAACACACCAAAAATCTGCGGGCCTTTACCTTGATTGATATTATCTACAACCAATAAGTCGAATAATGGATTTTCACCTTTCTTCGGAGTCTTCTTGGTTGTATCGGCAGCAGCTTTAGCAGCAACCGTGCTGTCCAATGCCTTTTTCGCACTGTCCATCAATGTTTTTGATTTCGCTTGAGCCGCTAATGAGTCTTCTTTTGTTTTAGCATCCGTGTAAACCGGTACATATAAAGAAGAATCGATTTTGTTGGTGTCTTTAACAACACCCAACAGAATACGAAGTTTCTCGTTCGCATCACGCATACGAGGTGCGATGTCAGCGTATTCCTGAGTTTCCCAGAATTCTAAGTTTGCAGAGCTCTGAAGAATACGAGTTACGCGGTCTTCATCTTTAACACCCGGCAATTCAACCAAAATACGGTTGGTAGATTTCAAATGCTGGATATTAGGCTGCGCCACACCAAATTCGTTAATACGAGTTTCAAGAACTAATTTAGTCTGTTCAACCGCTGCTTCCGACTCTTCGCGAATTGCTTTCAAGACCTGCTCATCGGTAGAATTGAAAGAGATTCCTTTTTGCTTCAGATTTGCCGCAAAAATACTGGACAAACGGCCCTGAGGATTTACCTCTTTATAAGCACGACCAAACAACGTAACGAAATCTTCCGTAGAGTTTTTCTGATTGGCCAACGCCTTTTCCATCGCCTGCGTAAATGCAGGATCGGTAGATTTCCCGGATAATGACGCCACGATATCAGGAGTAGAAACTTCCAAAGTCACGTTCATACCACCACGTAAGTCAAGACCAAGGTTCAGTTCCTTGTCCTTACAATCGTCGTAGGTATAAAGACCTAAATAGATTTTCTTTCCTGCAAGTGAATCACGAAGGAAATAACGGATGCGTGCATTTTTTACAGAATCCAAAAACAGATCCTGTTGCGTTTTGTCATCACCAAAACGCGCTTTAGCCATCTCCTGAACAGCTTTGCCCTGCACATACAAATCGGCATAGGCTTCCGCTTTCTTTTCCCAATTACGGGTTACAAAAGAGAAGGATAAATAGAAAATACAGCTCAGCGCCATCAAAATGGCGAAAATGCGGATTGCTCCTTTAATGTTTTGCATAGTTTATTACAGCTTTACAACCTTGAGAGCGTGAAAGTACTCCCAAAATCGAGGGTGCAAATATATAAGAAAATCATTAGTAGCCAACGATTGAAGATTCTCAAATTATTATTCTGCAAATCAACCCGATATCGGCACATAATCGACACTATCCATCAACATTCGTATGTGATGCTTGTAATAGAAATACACCAATTTGAACCTATCTTTGTAAAGATGCGACTACTCACCGTTTTTATTGCTGCTTTTGCCCTACAGTTTTTGCCTCTGGAATTCCGGGCTCAATCCACTACAACATTTGTCCGTACTGACACTGTTCCGGTTGTTGCCAACAATCAGCAACTTCCCATGGCCTGGGCCGGAGGGTTGAACTTCGTGCAGCTGTCGGAGATTGATCTGAACATGGACGGAACCCAGGATTTGTTCGTTTTTGACCGTACCGGAAATAAAGTCACCACCTATCTAAATAATGGAACGCCGGGACAGGTAGATTATGAATTGGCTCCACAATACGTGAGTAAATTTCCTCCGATGCACGACTGGGTGTTATTACGCGATTATAACTGTGATGGCAAAGCTGATATTTTCACGTACTCTGTTGCCGGATTTGCGGTTTACAAGAACATCTCTACTACACAAAGCGGACTTCAGTTCCAGTTGATGATATTCCTGGTAAACACTAACCGATCACCGAATAGCAGCAATTTTATCGGGAATCTTTATGTTAGTCAAATTGACATTCCGGTAATACGTGATTTAGACGGAGATGGTGATTTGGATGTTTTAACTTTCGGTAATTCAGGAACACAAATTGAATACCACAAGAACATGGGCATGGAAACTTATGGCACATGTGATAGTATCAGGTATGTGTATACCGACCAATGTTTTGGTGACTTTGCCGAGAACGCGTTGAACGCGAATGTTTCACTTAACGTTTCTTGCGGACCTGTCCCAGTTGCTCCTGATGCCAATACTTATTTCCAACGCAACACCATGCACGCCGGCTCTTGCATGGAATGTTTTAACACGGATGGAGACAACGATTGGGATTTGTTGATTGGAGATATTACCAATCCCGCAATGACGTACGTGCGAAATAGCATTGCGCTTCCGGGGTCACTTATGGATAGCGTGAATTATCAATATCCCGCAAATAGTTTTCCGGTGGCGCTAAACATATTTCCGTGTCCTTTTCACTTAGATGTCAATAATGACGGAAAAAAAGATCTAATCTTTTCGCCGAATGCCAGCAACACTTCCGAAAATTATTGCAGTTTGTGGTTGTACAATAACACCGGTCAAAATGATAGTGTGATTGTAAACTTTGTACAGAACAATTTTCTTCAAGATCAAATGATCGATCTCGGAGAAGGAGCTTTCCCTATATTTTTCGATTATGACAATGACGGCGACCAGGATTTGCTCGTCGGTAACTACGGGTACTACAATTCAGCCGGAATATATCCTTCCAAAATTGCGTTGTTCCGTAACAACGGCACCTCTACTAACCCGTTTTATGTTTTAATTGATGACGACTTTGCCAATGTTTATGCGAACAATCTGGGACTTATTTGCATGTATCCAACGTTTGGAGATTTGGACGGAGATGGCGATAAGGATATGTTAATTGGTGATGTTAACGGCAAATTGCATTACTTCAGAAAAGATCCGGGACCTGCTGATAATTTTACTCTGGTACAAGGAAACTATCAGGGTATTGATGTCGGGAATTTTGCAGCGCCGCAATTAGTCGATGTAGATCGTGACGGGAAATTGGACCTGCTGATTGGTGAACAAAATGGGAATATCAATTACTATCAGAATACCGGAACATCTGCTGTACCAACATTTGGTTTAGTTACTCCTTTGTTCGGAAATGTTATTGTGAATCAAGTTGGATACACAACAGGTTACTCTATTCCATGCTTATTCAATGACAACGGACAATACAGCTTGTTAGTAGGATCTGAGCGCGGGTTCGTTTATCGATTCGATAATATCGACAACAATTTATCCGGCAATTTCACCTTAACCGATTCCTTGTACATCAGTCATGTGGAAGGCGGACGAGTAGCACCAACCATCGCTGATATTAACGGCGACAATTATTACGATGTTATTATTGGCAATTACTCGGGTGGAATGTCGCTGTTCATGGGCGATGCGGGATTGAATGTGCCTGAGATAGGAAACGGCGAGTCATCATTATATGTTTATCCGAATCCTTCCAGTGATTTTATAACAATAGCGTATAATGATTTATCATCGCGACGTCAGCAATTGGATATTTACACAGTTACCGGGGCGCTAGTTCATTCCGAAATGCTTTGGAATAGCGGCGCGCAGGTAAACGTTAACGCGCTACCAGCAGGCGTTTACTTGGTGGCATTAACTTCCGAGAACGGAATTAAACAAACCACGCGTTTAGTGGTTACACAATCGGAAAACTAAAGTTTTTTACCTTCGGGTCGTGAAAATGAGAAAAGTATATCAATATGTAGCTGCGTTGTTGGTAGTCGCGTTCGCGATTTACTTTACTCCGCAGGTATTGATTCATGCCCTTCATGATCACGATGATACGGTTCACGATGAATTAGTTGATGAAGGTCCTGTTCGGTTCGAAACGCATCACACACATTGCGATATTCTGAGCATTGAAGGCGTTGAGTTTGAAACGTCAAGTGTTGCGCATCTTCCAAAAGTATTTGATGTCACAACGATATCAGAGGCGCATTATGTTGCTTCTGTACTTCTATTTTCATCTGCAGTTGTTCGATTAAGAGGCCCACCGATCATCTAGTTTTTCGGTTTCTAAATGCTCTTAATTCGAACTATTCATGATCAACAAATTGTTTGCACTGTTGATCGGGTTAGTGTGTTTTTTAGTAGTACCTGCACAAAATGATTCGTGTAATTACACGTTGACGGGAACGCTCAGCGACGACGAACATGGTGAGCAGTTGGGCTATGCTACAATTTATGTTGTGGAGCTGCCCAAAAAAAGCACGCAGACTAACGATCGCGGTCAATTTATTATAAAAGGCCTGTGCTCCGGCACGTACACGCTGGTGTGCTCTCATCTCAATTGCGAAAGGACAACTGTTAAGGTAGTCGTTACCGGCTACACCTCTAGTCAGATTGTTATGCCGCATCACGAGCATACCGGCTCTACTGTGGTTGTTTCCGACCGTTCCGACCGACCGCCTGTTTCGCAAACGAGAAGTGAAATCAGCGGGCGACAACTCGATTTTGTTCGCGGACAAAACCTGGGGCAGGCCGTGGCATCATTGCCGGGCGTTACTGTGGTGCAAACAGGAGGGAATATCGCTAAGCCGGTGATACATGGTATGCATAGCAATCGTTTATTGATTTTGAATAATGGCGTGCGTCAGGAAGGACAACAATGGGGAATTGAACATGCGCCGGAAATTGATCCGTTTATTGCATCACGAATTTCCGTTATCAAAGGTGCTAGTGCTGTACGTTACGGCAGCGATGCCATTGCAGGAGTAATACTGATTGAACCCGGTGACATCCGCATGAAACCCGGAATACAGGGCGAATTTAACGCAGTTGGATTCAGCAATAACGGCGAAGGCAATGTAGCCGCAATCTGTGAGCATCGACCCGAGAAGTATCGTGCGTTTGCATATCGTGTTCAAGGCACATATCGCCGCGGGGGAAATTATGCAACTCCTAACTATCGCTTAAATAATACCGGAGTTGAAGAATATAATTTCTCTGCTAATGCGGTTTATAATCACCGTCGATTTGATGCGGATATTTTCTTCAGTCAATTCAATACGACAATCGGAATTTTCTCCGGCGCACATTTGGGCAACATCACGGATTTATATGAAGCCATCAATAGTTCTGCCTTGTCTATTACTTGAACGAAGATTGGAAGATCCGAATGCAATATGCGCGTCAGTACAATCGACGTTTTGAGTATGATAAACATGGTCCAAGAAACGACTCACTGGCCGCACTCAATCGTCCGGATCTCAGCTATGAATTGACAACGCACAGTGCCGAGCTGATTGCAGAACACAATATGATTCACCGCATGACCTGTTCTTTTGGTGTCAGCGGATCTTATCAATTCAACACGTACACCGGTAGATTTTTTATACCCAATTACCGCGCAGAAAATGTTGGGGCCTGGTGGATAGAGCGTTGGAATGGTGATAGCATTCTTACGCTAGAGGCAGGGATACGCTACGACATAAGGCAAATGCAAGTGTTTATGTGGGAGAATAATTTAATTATCCGACCACAACATCAATTCCGGAATTTTTCTGCAACACTTGGTGCAATTGTTCGTTACAGCGAAAAATTGCAGTTCAACATCAATGGAGGTAGAGCATGGAGAGCCCCGGCACCCAATGAATTGTATAGTAACGGACTGCATCACGGCGCTGCTGCATTCGAATTAGGAGACCGTAATTTAGAAACCGAAACCGCATGGAACGCCATTGCAACGGCCACTTGGCACGAGCATGATAAGCTTGATGTAAGCATCACAGGATACTGGCATTACTTCGATAATTTTATTTATGCTACACCACAAGATCAACCTATTGTTTCAATTCGTGGTGCTTTTCCTGCATTTCGATTTACACAAAACAATGCCACTTTATACGGCACCGATGTTCAGGTAGGATATCATCTGAATCAACATGTGCAAGTAATTTCAAAAGCAGCATTGCTTCGTGCGAAAAACAGAGATACGAAGGATTGGCTGATTATGATGCCTGCAGACCGAGGATCAGCAGGAGTGAATTATCAATTTTCAGATAAGGGAAATTGGAGCGACTTGATGATTGGCTGCAATGCACAATATGTGAACAAGCAATTTCGTGTTCCATACGGAGTAGATTTCGCGCCTCCTCCGAATGCTTATTTCTTAGTTGGTTTTGAAGCTTCCGCCAACAAAAAATTAAAAACGGGAAGTGTACTTACCACAATTACAATTACCAATGCGTTGAATCAATCGTATCGTGACTACCAGAACAGGTTTCGTTATTACGCAGATGAAATTGGTTTCAACGTTAGATTGCACGTTAAATATTCATTTGAAATATCTAAAAACTAAAACAACTATGAAAAATACAATTATTGCATTATCTTTAATTGCTACAATTGGATTCAACATTACAGGATGTAAAAAAGATGATGATCTGGTAGATGTACCACAGCCGGTAGTTAATGAACAGGAAATTATTACGTCCATGTTTCTAATGTTAACTGATTCTGCAACCAACACGCCTTTCGATACTATTGCCTTCCGCGATTTGGACGGTGATGGGTCAAACGCGCCGGTACAATGGGATACTATGCGTTTAAATGCCAATACGACGTATTTGATGAACGTGTTGTTATTAAATGAAATTCCAAATCCTGCTGACACCATCTCTAACGAAGTAGCAGAAGAAGCTAACGATCATCAGTTCTTCTACAATACTGCCGGAGTTTCCCTGACGCATACTTATTTGGATCAGGATACCAATACGCCTCCGTTACCTATTGGGCTTGTAAACAAAATCCGCACGGGCGCTGCAGGAACAGGAACTTTCCAGGTTGTATTGAAACACCAGCCCGGAACTAAAGATGGACAACAGACGACCGGTAACTCAGATGTGGATGTGACTTTTCAAACTATTATTCAATAATTAAAACATCTCGTATAAAAATCAGCATTTATGAAAACAACGATTTACACTTTATTAGCCGCAATCGTTTTATTAACTGCGTGCAACAAAACAAAAGTAAGTTCAAAACGTTTGGCAGGCGAACATTGGAAAGTGGTGAAACTTACCATTGGCGGAACTGCTGCAACAGAACTTCCGGAATTGCACTTCTCAGATTGTGATCCTTATGAAGAAGTTTGCAAAGGGGAATGGGAAAAAGGTGAGGCACACGCTGAATTTGCCTGGGGATTTACCGAGAAAGGAAAAAAAATCACGCTTTCTAATCAATATAGCTCCGATGGCCACGCTCACGGGGGACATGAGGAGGAAGAATTGGCGGAATTAAGTGAAAACTTAAGCGGAGTTTATGATGTCGTGTCTTCAGGAAGAAAAAGCATGGAATTCAAGTGCTCATCAACAGTCGGCTATGCCGGACAAGAAGTCGTACTGCAAATTGAAAAGGAATAATTAGTTGCTTGTTCCTTTGCATAGCGGAGCTGATTTCGGTCAGTTCCGCTTTTTCATTGGCACTAAAATTTGCAAGCGTTCGAAATTTGGATTTGTTATTATTACCTTTAATACATGAGGATTCAGCGTTTTGTTTGGATGGCATCTTTTGCTGTGGGAAGTATGGCGGCTGTTGTGATGAATTCATGCAGTAAGGATGACATCATTTTCGATCTTGAAGCATCCGGTTATCCTAAAGAAATTGGCAAGTTGATCTTAACCAAATGTTCTACTCCGGGATGTCATACAACACAGAGTAAAGATGCTGTCGCAGGCTTGGATTTAAGCAGTTGGAATGCACTGATGTCGGGTGACAGAAACGGCGCTGCAGTGATTCCCTATCGTCACGATTACTCAACCCTCTTTTTGTTCTCCAATCGTTTCGATGATTTAGGTGCCGGTGCTGATCCGTTGATGCCGTACGGTCGTGAAGCGTTAAGTCGTGAAGAAGTAGTTTTAATGCGCGATTGGATTGATGCGGGCGCACCAAATGCGAGAGGCGAAATTGCGTTTAGCGAAGGTGCTTTTCGCAAGAAATATTACGTAACCAATCAAGGTTGCGACGTAGTTACTGTTTTCGACCAGGAAACCGGTTTGCAAATGCGTAAAATAACTGTTGGCGCAGAAGGAACAATTGAATCACCACACAGCATTCGTATGTCACCTGACGGACAATATTGGTATGTGTGTTTTTCATCTGGGCGTTACATAGAAAAGTACAGAACAGTGGATGATGGATTTGTCGGGAGGGCATTATTAGGTCCTGATGCCACCAGCGCGTTTGGAAGCTGGAACACTTTCGCCATTTCTCCCGATTCCCGTTTTGCATACGTTGTTGATTGGCAACCGAACGGACGAGTAGCTCGCGTTGATCTTGAGAATATGATCTGGTTACAGACGTATCAAGGATCAGGTTTGTTCGTACAACCGCATGGCTCCTTCATTTCTCCTGATGGCAACACGCTTTACGTGACTTGTAACTTCGGTAATTTTATTTATAAAGTAGATATTACGTTTCCACAATTACCGGATATAAATAAAATAATTATTGATGGCGTTAGTACACAACCGCTGAATACTAATTCAGAAAACGGTCACGAAATTATCTTCTCACCGGACAACACCAAGTACTTCATTACCAGCGAGCATTCCAACACGATACGCATTATGGACGTTGCGACAGACCAATTGATCGCATCAATCCCGGTTGGTGTATTCCCGCAAGAGATGTCCGTCTCCGAAGATCGTCCGTTTCTCTATATCACGTGTATGGAAGATACAGCAACTTATCCCGGTCAACGTGGCTCTGTTTATGTTGTTAACTGGCAAACTAACACGCTGGTAGGGCACGTTTATTCCGGCTACCAGCCACACGGACTGGTTGTTGATGACGACGCCGGCGTGGTGATGATTGCTAATAGAAATGTTGCTGCCGGCGGCCCTGCTCCTCACCACGCTACCAACTGCGGGGGGAAAAACGGCTATGTAACGTTTATCGACATGAACACGCAACAACTCGTTCCCGGCAGAAGAATTGAAGTTGCCGTAGATCCTTATGCTTGTGGTTATAGACGATGAATAATTCAAATAACGGAATCATTTTATTTGATGGTGTTTGCAACTTCTGCAACAACAGTATCAATTTAGTAATTCGAAAAGATAAGCGCGATTACTTTCGATTTGCTCCACTGCAATCAGAGGCAGGAAAAATATTGACTGCAAAATTCAATATTGATACGACAAAAACGGACAGTGTACTCTTGATTGAAAACGACGCGTTGTACAGCAAATCAACCGCGGCGTTGCGCATCGCCCGTAAAATGGATGGACTATTCCCGTTGTGCTATGCGCTTATTATCATTCCCAAATTCTTGAGAGATCCGATCTATGATTACATCGCGAAGCGGCGCTACAGGTGGTTTGGAAAGAAAGAATCGTGCATGATTCCAACTCCGGAGATTCGGAAGAAATTTATTTAAACTAACTTCTTAGTTTCAAAATTCCATTTTTGTAATCAATATTGGATTGATATTGAAATAATATATCGCCGCCAATAACACCGACTATTTCAGGAAACCCCAACATACGATAAGTCTCATTAACGTGTGTTAAGTCCAATAAAACGGATTCAAAATTTTTCAGTTGCAAATCGCCGAGAACAAGATGTTTTAGAACCACAATACTGCTCTTCATGGAGTTTGTGCCCAATCCAGTGGAGAGCTTGTCATGTTCAACAACATTTTCGTTCTTCAAATATTTTACAATTTGATTCGAATCAAACACAGAACGTGACGCACCCGTATCTACAATTGCAAAAGCTACTTTCCGATTAATTTTAATTTTAATCAAAAGATGATAGCCTTCATTTTCTATCTGCAGGAATCGAATTGGAATTGTTGTTACCATAAAAAAAGCCCCCTCAAATGAGGAGGCTCAAAGCTACAAACGAAAAAGTTATGCGGTTACATTATTCATGTTATCTAAAACACTCATCACTTCTTTAACAGCAGTTGCAGAATTCTGCACTAATTTCATTTCGTCTTCAGTTAATTTCAGTTCGATGATTTCTTCGATACCGTTGCGACCTAACTTTACAGGAACACCCAAATAGACATCTTTCAATCCGTATTCGCCCTGTAACCAGGCACAAACAGGGAAAATGCGTTTCTGATCACGAACGATAGCTTCTACCATTTGCGCTGCAGCAGCACCCGGAGCATACCATGCTGAAGTACCCAACAAGTTAACAATTTCACCACCACCGGTTTTTGTACGTTCAACGATCGCATCCAACTGCGCTTTGTCGATCAATTCCGTTACGGGAATTCCACCAACAGTTGTATAACGTGGCAGTGGCACCATCGTGTCACCGTGACCACCCATCAATACAGCCTGAATATCTTTTGGAGAGCAGTTCAATGCTTCTGCCAAAAATGCGCGGTAACGAGCAGTATCAAGAATACCCGCCATTCCGAACACACGCTTAGAATCAATTTTTGCTGACAAATAAGCGCAATAGGTCATTACGTCCAATGGATTTGACACAATGATAATGATCGTATTTGGAGAGTGCTTGATGATATTTTCTGTAACACTCTTAACGATTGCCGCATTTGTTGAAATTAAATCATCGCGGCTCATACCCGGCTTACGTGGCAGACCTGAAGTAATTACAACAACATCTGAATTCGCTGTTTTAGAATAGTCGTCCGTAGAACCCTTGATACGCGTATCATACAAGTTGATCGGAGCAGTTTGCCAAATATCCAAAGCTTTACCTTCCGCAAAATTTGGTTTAATGTCTACCAATATTACTTCGTTGGCCAGCTCTCTGTGAGCGATTACATCAGCACAGGTTGCGCCTACATCTCCTGCACCTACTACGGTTACTTTCATCGTTATTAGATTTTATGGTATTGTGTGTGATTTTGATTGAAATCGGGTCAAAAATAGGAATTGAAATGCTACAGAAACTGCCTTCGGCATGATTTTTTCTGCCAGTTATGAATGTTTAACGAACACTATACATAAAGTCACGTAGAACTAGTCTAATTTCGCACCATGTTAGTAAGAGTTGCACATCCCCGCCTCATTCTGCTGTTTCTTCCGATGTGGATAGTGACGGGATTATTTGCGCAAACTCCAACGAATCAAGATTGCCTTGCCGCCATTCCGATTTGCCAGAATGTGTATTCCACTCAGCAGTCGTACAGCGGAACAGGAAATTATCCGAATGAAATCAATTCTAACATTTCTTGTTTAGGAACCGGAGAGTTAAACTCTGTGTGGTACACCTTTACCGTTCAGCAATCGGGCAATTTGAATTTCACGATTACACCTAATAACAGTGCAGACGATTACGATTGGGCGGTGTACAATTTAACGAATGCCACCTGCGCCCAGATTTTCACCAATCCTGCGTTACAGGTAAGTTGTAATTACTCGGCAACACCGGGAAACACGGGACCTACAGGAGCCTCAACGCAAACCTCACAAGGCGCAGCAGGAACACCGTTCAACGCGCAAATTCCGGTTCAGCAAGGTCAAACTTACGTGATCAATATCAGCAATTTCTCTTCCACACAATTCGGTTACACGATTAATTTCGGAGCATCTTCTGCAGTGATATTCGATCAGATTCCACCGCAAATATTGACGGTTAATAATCCCGGATGCGG
>JAJTEY010000074.1 GCA_021299855.1 Bacteroidota bacterium
GTTTTCAATTCTATGCGAACACGAATTTTATCTCCCGGTTTCAACACCATTTGCTCGGTCACTGGTTCAATAACATCACCTGATGATGTGTTTTTCACACGGAATAATTTTTTCGAAACATTGAGTGAAGTTTGCGCGGCAGTAATCTTGTCGATGTCTTCAAAGTATTGCCAGTACATCGCACCCCATGAAATACCGGGGCCTTTTTTCGCCACTTTCACGGTTCCCATCGCAGGGTCAATATCGCTTCCTGTCCATGATGTTTTGAAATATCCGGTGCCGGCTTCTTCTTTGATTCCTGAAGCTTTCGGGTCGAGCTGTTGTGCCCCTATGAAAATGGTCACATCACTTTCCGTAGCAAGCCAATCCGTTCCGCCAAGCAATAAAGCATAACAGGCATCTGCTGTTGCTTTGGTTGTTTTCCAATCATTAGTTTGTTTGTTCTTCAACAACCAAACGCGCATTTCATCCACCGACTTCTTGTCTTTGCTTACTTCATCAAATGCCTCAATGAGCAGTGATTGTGTTTCGATAGGATGTTGATACCAATACCAACCCGCAGTTACGTCTTTCCAGTACATGCCCAGTTCTTCATGATGCAGCGCAGTTTCATTCAACGACTTCATAATGGAAGTAGCGGTTGTCGGATTGTTAAAGCGATGATTTGCCAACGCCAGCATACCTTGCATGTAGCGCGATTGGTTCAACCAGTATTTCTTTCCCTGATCAAAGTAGTAATCGAATGCGACCTGATTATGTTTCGACAATGGTACATCTTTGAAGAAACTACGTGCATATAAATACTGGATGGCCAAATAACTGAGATGATTTTTGTCTTTGTTTGCAGCGTCATGTTTCATAATCCAATCGTAGTCTTCACGAATGCGATTATCAAGATACTGAACAGCGTTGGCAGTCATACTCCATGTATTGCGATCGTCGCGTATTGATTTAACTCCGAGATGATCGAGTTTTCCTAAACCGGTTACAATATATTGCGTCATGTAACGATCGTCAGGCATTCCCGGGAACCAGGTCCAGCCACCATTGCTTACCTGCAGCTGTTGCAACTTGCGCAGAGCCCGTTCTTGCTCACGCGACATGCGATTCAAATCGAATAATAATGCCACACGACGTTTACGTTCCGATTCGTTTTGAGCATCGAGCACCCACGGCGTTTCTTCCAAAATTACATTTTTCAGTTCCTGGTTTTTTTCAAGGTTAGATAAAAATGCATCCGGCTGCGAATTGCCCCACACGTTAAATACGTTCTGAATTTTTGGTGATGAATTCGCGATGTGCGAAGCAATCGTGTTGGAATAAAAACGGTTGAATGTTTGCTCGGCGCATTCGTACGGATATTCCATCATGTAAGGCAATGCCTGAACAGCATACCATGCAGGGTTTGCGGTAAACTCGAAAGTCAAACGATGATGTGTCAATGATTTTGATCCGGATCCGGAGTTGATCAGTTTTTCCATGTGGAAGGTTTTGTTTTGACCTTCACGCACCCAAACCGGCATGGTTTCCGTTACCATAATTCTGTTGGACAATACCGGCACAACGTTCTCTTCCCCGTCGCTGAAGTTGCCACCAGAAGCTACCATTTTGTAATTCACGGGGCCGGTGCCAACAGGGATATTAACTTCCCAGTTCAGTGCAGCACTTTGTCCTTTTTTACATTCGAATGGAACATTCTTGTTTGTAATGATGAGTTGTTGCAAGGAGGCACCACTCACTGCATCGGTTAATATCAACTGCGCATTTCCGCTCAACGGTCCTTCGGACATGTTGCTGATTTTTCCGCTGATGATCACACGATCGTTTTCGCGGAAGAAGCGTGGCGTATAACCACATTTCCTTCAGCATCAGTTTCCAAATCGGGGAAGAAGAAAACGGTTTCTTTCAAATTCGCTCGCGCTTTTATTTCCTGTGTACCTTCATCACGCGCTACAGTGTTGTCATCTTCATCCTTACCGGCTTGCTGTTGTTCTGCAAGGGCATCATCCAATTGAGCGCCGCCGGATGCTTCGGCACTTTTGGTTCTATTTTCGGAGACAGTTGTTGGTGCGGGTTTGTTTGCTTTATCTTTTTTGGATGGAATAGCTTCCTCTCTTTCCACATCACCCTCGGGCGCAGGCGCACTATCATAAACCATATCAGGCATTCCTCCCCGGTAATAATGGTGGTAGTCATAGCCGTGATAATCGAACCAGTTCAAATAATCATATGTGCGGGTCTCAACATTGGAATACACATTCGGATATTTCCACCACGACACCGACGTTTCATCGTTATTGGTTTGCATTCTCCAACTGGTAATGCCAAAAGATGCTTCGTTGAGCCAGAAAGACCAATAGTGCCCGCGAAATTCATCGAGCGACGCATCGTACATAGAAGCCAAAACTTCCGCAGCAACTTTTTCTCCTTTTGGTCCTTTGATTTTTATTTTCCACTCTTCTTTCGATCCGGGAAGCATTTTGTTGCGGAATGTTTCATACGTCACATCCAATTGTTTCGACTCACGAGGAACATAAACAGGAATATCCAAGTTTGTTCCTTTTCCGTTCTTAAATAGAATAGCGTGAACACCAAGTCCTTTACGATGATCAACTGTAATTGGAATGCTGAATGTTTTGTAGTTGTTATTCAACTTGATCCATTCGCGGGAGATAATTTTATTCTCCAACTCAACTTCATACAGCACCAGCGCATCTTTATGTGATGAGCCGATTTTAATGTATGCGGTTTCCCCGGGCTCGAAACTTGCCTTTGGTGTAAACGACTTTTCTGTTTTCTGCAACAAGTCAATGGACAGTTCAGTATGCGTTGCCGGTGCGTTATCGGATGAACTGTACACCGTAAAGTATCGAACGTCTTTAATAGTATTGCCGAATTTGTCTTTAGTTGTAGCCTCTATAACATATTCTCCACTTTGCCACGATGCAAAATCGGCCGGGCGGAAACGCTTGTTTTGATTAGTTACAAATATTCCAGAGTAAACCTGCGCATCTTTTTCACGCTTGGTAATATCGTCTTCAAGTTTGTAAGGGGCATTAGGGAATAGCTTTTCCCATTCTTGCTGCGTGTACAAAAACAAATCCGGTTTATTCCAGGTTCGCGGATGTAAAATGCGGGAAGGTTTTTTCAAACGATGAATGGTAAGTGTGACATTCTCTCGTTCCGGTTGATCCGAAAGGTTAGTCAATCGAACACTCAACGAGTCATTAGCTTGACGATCCCATTTGCTTGGTGGTGTAACTGTTAGTTCAAGCGCATCGTAGCCAACTTGTATATTGCTGACTGTAGAGTGTGTTTCACCCGTGATGTCTGTCACGTCAATCGTTACGCGATAATTGAAGATGGGCTTACTTTCAGCCGGCACTGTCGGGTCGGCCATTGCTTTGAAGCGCACTACATAACCTCCGGTGTCGTTAGTCGTTACTGTTCCATTAGCGATCTCAACTGCTGCACTTGTAGGATAGTAGCCGCGATAGCAATACCACCACCAAGGGAATCGTGCGGTGCGTTGAATGCGATATTTCACTTGAGCACCATCAACCGGAGATCCGGCGAACATCGTGGCAATGCCTTTAACTTCTACACTGTCATTTAGGCGGTAGGCGCCTTTAACGGGAATAGGCAGCACTTCAAACTTCGGACGTTTGTATTCTTCAACAGAAAAATACACGGTACCGCTTTCATTACTGATACGCATTTGTCCCGTAAGACCTGATGTCGGCGCAACAAATGACCCACTAAACGAACCGAATTCATTAGAGGTAAGTTCTAACTGTGATACTTTTTGGTAATTGACGTCATAAAACGCGACTGTCGTTTTTCTGTTTTTCATCAAGACATTGGATGTGCGATCGGACTCAATGATGATGCCTTTGAAGTAAACGGTTTGTCCCGGTCTGTATATTGCCCGATCTGTGAAGAAATGTGTGCGCATAGTTTTGCGATTTTCTTCTTTGTAGCGCTTGTATTGGTATCCGTAATCGGAATAAAAGTGATCGCCTTTCGGTAAAAACTCCAGTATGTAGTTTTTATAATTTCCAACAGCAGGTAACGTCAGAATGCCGTCTTTATCCGTACGTAGTAATTGATCTTTTTTCAACGTATAACCGCGATCGTTGTATTCGTATACTTCAATCCAAACTTGTACTGCGATGTTCGATAACGCTTCGCCGCTTTCACGATTATATACTACGTATTGTTCGCGGCCGTCGTTTAATGAGCGATGCACATAGCCGATAGCAGAAACCCAATAAGAGACATAAGTCAATTCATTATTCTCCATGCTGAATAAAGAGTCTTGAGAGCCGATAATGGCATATTGTCCGGCAGGTAGTGCAGGGATTTTTACTTCTGCACGGTGCATTTGCAAATCACCTTCATTTGGAAGTTTTTGTTTCCATGTTTGAATTGGCGAAAGTTTGAGATAGTTCTTTAAACGCTCTTCGGAACTTTCGTAACGATAACGTTCCTGCGGAGTTTCAGGTAGTTTTACAATTCTAAAAAATACCTTGTCCGTATTCTTCCACGACAATAAAGCCGGTGTTGGTTGATTTGGTGTAACCTGATCATGAAGTGTAATTTGTGTGCTAACTGATAGTATGCTTTTCTTCAGATTAGCTGCACGATTGCGGCCTTGCGAAAGCGGATATTTAGCATTAACCGCATCACAAATTTCAATGGCGCGTTTTAGTTCCCAACGGTATTTTTCGTCGCCGCCTGCAACATATTTCTGTCCACGTTGTACATGCCAGTCGGCCAAATCGCACAACACTTCGCCTGTAAATGAAGCTTCCGGATAGTTTGCAGCAAGGCGAGAAAGAGCTTCACCATACAATGTGTCCTTATCGGGATGTATAGACTGACCGTGTACAAAATGAATTCGTTTCAAACTCAGATCCACTAGTGCATTTTTATTGGTGTCTGTAAGGTGAAACAATTCTAGTGCTTGCAAATGCTTTAAAGCATAGAATGCGAATGCGAGTGTGTCATTGGTTTGTAATGGCACAGCAGTGAAGTTTCGTGGCGTACTATAGTATTCGGATTTGTCCACATAAAACTGTTCTGCGGGACGTGAAATAGAGGGCGTGTTCGAATTGTAGAAGTCGATAGCACGGTGAGCTAAAAAATCGAAAAGCGTTGGTCGCAGATATTGTGTGTTGTCGCCTTTTACGATAACCGGCTCCAGACTGTTTAACGGCGTGCGTTTCAGCGAATCGGAAAGTTTTAGTGAAAGTTCGTAATGCTTAACGGTTTCATCAACAAGTCGTGTTAAGTCCCAGGTTGCAATAGAATCGTTCTCGAAATTTTGTGTCTGTGAGCGAGTTTGAAACAGCCACATGTTGTTGTTGTAGTATTGCCAGTATAATTCCGCCAACATGGAATGCAAGACAGGTTGTGCTGGGTAAGGAGCTGTTCTGATTTCTGCACGAAGTTCATAAATGGCTTTCTCCGAACTTTTCTCTTCGATGTACGCGTTGAACTTGAACCGATGAATTAACGCTTTAATGATTTGGGCGTCGTTCTTTTCAGCTTTTGCTTTTGAATAAATGACATCGCTGAGTTCACGCGCCGATTTGTATAAGCCCTGATTGGCCAGAGAGTCGACGCGTTGCCATTGCTGGTCGTAAGTTCCTCCTTTCGGGAAACTAAGTTTAGGTTCGGCCTGGGCGTTTTTATACCAAGACAAGCATAGCAATGTAGCTATTGCTAATATGGAACTTACAATAAGAATTCGGGGGTTTATGGATGCTGATTTACGCATAACATGTTAGTTCATTCGTAGAGATGATGAAATTAGTCCTTAATTTCCATAAGGGTTGGTGAAATTTATCAGTCGCGATTAGCAATTCGGCAGCATTTTTGCTTTGAACGATGCGTTTATCGGGACTGTAATTGGGCTATTTTTGCCAAGGAACAAGAGCTATGAAGAAGAATTTACTTTTGACAATATACAGTGTGTTAATCACAGGAACGATAGCGTTTGCCGGAATGCGTCAGGGAGATTACCAGGGGCGATTGACCGCGAATGACAGCATACAAATACCGGTGCGCATGTCATTTCTGCAAGCTACAAAGTCGGGTGTTCCGATGATTGCATTTATAAACGGCGACGAACGAATCGTTGTTGATCCTAACGATATCAAGGAGACCAAAGACTCACTCCATTGGTTGATGCCTGTTTTTGATTCGGAGTTTAAGTGTAAAAAACTGGGCGACTCTATATTGTCCGGTGTTTGGTTTAATAGATCTCGAACAACCAAAAACAAATTAGCATTTCGTGCTGTCTTAATTAAAAACACAACGGAAGTTGCAGCGCCATTGCCGACTACTTTTGCAGGTGATTTTTTTGCAGGTAATTGGGAAACTACATTCAGCCCTAATTCTAAAGATTCCAGTAAAGCGATAGGATTATTTCGACGCGGTAAAAATCCTTACCAGTTAGTGGGTACTTTCCTTACTGAAACCGGAGATTATCGTTTTTTGGAAGGCACGTATAATCCGACCACAAAAAGATTTTGGTTGTCGTGTTTTGACGGTTCACATGCATTTTATTTTGAAGCAGTAAAAGGAAGTGACGGGATATTGCGAGGAAATTTTTGGTCAGGCGCACACTGGCACGAATCGTGGATAGCGAAAAACAACCCGGCGTTTGCCTTACGCGATCCGGAGCAGTTGACATTTATAACAGACAGTTCCAAAATCGGATTCACTTTCCGCGATTTGCAAGGGAAGGAAGTTTCTTTGTCCGATGAACGTTTCAAAGGCAAGGTGGTCATCATTCAGATCACGGGTAGTTGGTGTCCGAATTGCATGGATGAAACCGCGTGGTTGAGTAAGTTGCATAAACAATACAACCACAAAGGCCTTGAGGTTGTTGCGTTGTGCTACGAAAAATCCAAGGACACGGCAGTTGCGAATCGTAATATTCGAAGAGTGCGCGATCGTTATCAGGCAGAATATACTTTTTTAAATACGGGGAAATCAGGGAATAAAGAAGCATCGGAGTCGTTGCCATTTATTAATGGAGTCGGCGCTTTCCCGACGACTATTTTTATTGATCGAGAAGGAAAAGTTCGCAAAATACACACGGGATTTACGGGGCCCGGAACGGGAAAGGCTTATGATACTTACACCTTCGAAACTATGCGATTCGTGTTAAGTCTGCTTCGTTAGGGGCGTTTTGATTTTGATCGACCGAATTCCGGGTTTAGTCGACATGACTTTGATTTAATGGAAATATTCGACTTTACAATTTGATTATTGTGTTAATCCTGCTACCTTAGACTCTACTCTAGACCAGGAGATTAACCTTCCAACTAATCAGATGAAAAAACTTTTACTTACAGCAATGGTTGCCTGCAGCGCCTTAATGGTTTCTGCGCAGTGTACAACCACGAACGCAACAACGTGTCAGTGCGACAGCGTTGGTGACACAGATTGTGATTTGCTTCCGGATATTACAATTTCCTGGCAAGGCATTTCCAATGGTGGATACACCGAGTATTCTCAAACGTCAACTGATGTTACATATAACCAAGGTCCAAACGCAGGACGTTTGCGTGTCACCGGCTCTACACCAAACATCGGTCACGGCCCTTTGACAGCCCGTGGTGTTGATGCACAAGGTTATCGTTGGTTCATTTGCGGAACAGATACATTTAACGTGTACGATCCGAACTCCAGCCAGCAGTTTACTTGTCCGAATGGAAATCCGAATGCGCATCAAATTATTTTCCAGCGCATTTATCATAAGACAGGAAACCAAATGTCTTATTACGAGCGCATGGCGGGCACGATGACGTATCACCCTTCTCACGGACACAATCACGTGGATCAGTGGGACGTACATACATTACGTATCGATAACGGCGACCCGAATCCCTTGAACTGGCCGATTGTTGGTACAGGTCAAAAGATGGGATTCTGTTTGATGGATTATGGTCAGTGCGGAGCAAGTTCTTATGTTGGACATTGCCGCGATGACAATACCGTATATAATCAGGGGAATATTTTAATCAATAACAGCTTCCCGAATTTTAATTTGGGCGGAGGACAATACAATTGTTCTCAGGTAGAGCAAGGTATTTCATCCGGTTGGACTGATGTTTACGGAAAGCATTTGGATGGAATGTGGATTGATATTCCTCCTGGAACCTGTAACGGTAATTACTACATCGTATTTGAAGTAGATCCGCGCAACAAC
>JAJTEY010000075.1 GCA_021299855.1 Bacteroidota bacterium
GCTAAATGCTGTTATTCTTAATCCCGGTTTTATTGTGGGCTATGGCAAAAGCAAGCAAGGTAGTTTGCAATTGTTCGATGCATTAAAAAAGAGCGGCTCGTGGTTTACCAATGGCATTACAGGATATGTAGATGTGCGCGACGTTGCCGATGCAGCCATCCGTTTAACGAAAGAGAAAGTCAACGGAAAACGTTTTATTCTCGTAAGTGATAACTTAACCTATCGTGAAGTTTTCGACACCATTCTTAAAACCTGGAATCGTAAAACCACTTCAACATTTGCATCTCCGTTTCTGCTTGGATTGGGCTGGCGTTTAGAAAAGCTGTGGAGCTTTATCACGAAACGCACTCCGCGTATTACGAAAGAAACAGCCCGGGCCGCACATGAAATAAATCGCTTCGACGGAAGTTCGATTACGCGAACCTTAACAAATTTTAAGTATCGTCGTTCAACTGAATATTTACCCGAAGCGGCTGCATACTACCGCCAATAAAGGCTTTCAGATTTTCAAATAGTTTTTTTTACCGGGTGTTGTAACATCTGATTCGACCGAGCCGTCTTATGATCAAAATGCAACAACAACATCCCGAAACTATGAAAACATTAGCTTTAACACTGGCACTCTTATTAGGCATCGCAACAGCTTCTGCAGCTTCTTCCGACCGCGACGGCAACAAAGAATTGATGAAAAAAATCAACACCTGCTTAACGTTCAGCGCAAAAGAACGTAAAGAAGTAGGCGCAGGAACTGCGGTTGTGACTTCACACAAAAACTGGATCAGTACTACGTACAAAACGCACCGGTCATCAACGACACGTTGTACTCCGTGCAGATTCACTTCGGGCAGTAATCACATCCCGTTCTATAAAAAAACGGACAGCTGTAGCGGCTGTCCGTTTTTCGTTTTTACTAATTTGATTTTTCGGTCTTCGCAGCCGACTTGTTCTTCAGCTCCTCATGGCGTTTTGTCAATTCTGCAATTACTTTATCATAAAGTAAAGCAAACGCTGCAGGATCTGCCGAATAGTATTGTATACTTCGCTCGTATTGTTCCCGACTCACTTTGTGCTTCGTAAAAATATCGTAATACGGGAGCGGCTTGCGATTTTCATAACCATCAACCGGATTATTATGAACAGCATCTTGACCCGGTGCAAGCATCGGACCGCGTGAACGTGGAGGCGGTGTTGTCGCACTGATCGCAGCTTCCAACAGGTGAACGTCAGCCAGCACCATAACCATTTTAGATTCTTCAATTAAATCGGCAGGACGTTCGATCTTAGGCACGTTTGGATCCGGTTCGGAACAGCCGAACAGCAGGATTAAAACGAAGAGCGCAATTCCTCTCATGTGTGCACAAAGGTAAGTAAGCGCATTGAGTTGGATGTATCCTTTTTTTCAATTGGTGTTATATCACAAAAATCAACACCATGAGAACGATACTTGCCACTTGCTTCGCGTTGCAGACATTAGCAACATTTGGTCAATACGAACCCAACTTCTCGATGACGCTCAATCAGCGTTCCTTCCACAATCCCGCGGCGCTGTGTCCGTATTGTCCCGGTTCACCATTCCTTGCTTTGGCGCATCGCTACAACGAGCCATTCGGGAATTCGTGGCAAGTTGGCCTTGGAAATGACAACAACGACTTCGTTCGAGGAGCGTGGGATATGTCGTACTCCGGAAGTAAATCAGACCAACACCAATTTACGGGTGCGGGCGTACGTTACGCGGGAAAATTCAAAGTCGGGAATTGGATGAGTAGTGCGGGAATTCGCGTTCGTTACAGTCATTTGCGTTTAGATGGTAATGAATCCGCAACCCCTGCAATTACGAAAAATTCACTTGCATCAGATTTCGGATTATTTGCGACAAATTTGAACGGGACGTATTTCGGACTTAGCATGGGTGATGTAATAAACACCCTTAACGCTAACGCAGATTTTCGTTTCGTGACCGGCACGAGGAAAGATCTTAGCGTACGATGGGATGTTTTACCGGAATTATTGTTGACGTATCAATCGAATCAACTTCGGGGTAACATTATCGTGCCTTTCCGGTTTGCGCATAAACTTGCACTTGGAGTCGGCTACCAAAGAAGCATTACAGGCAACGGAATAGTTCTGCGAACAGGCGTATCCACTAAGATGCTGAAGTGGTTGGTACAAGCAGAACAACATTCGGGATCTTGGGCCATTGAAACCGGATTTGTATTTCGGATCATTTCTTCAGAATGCAATGGAACTTCATGTAACATCCCTAGAACCTGGTATGAATTTGGGACACGCGACTAATCACCTTCCGGTAAATCCATTCCGTCAATGATCTTGTTCACTTCATCTTCAGTACTGCGAAGCTTTTGGCGACAAAACGTAATCAGCTCTGAAGCTCTTTTCACTTTCTTCGCCAAATCATCCAACGGAATGGTTTCGTTCTCAATAGCGCGTGAAATTTCTTGCAATTCATCCATTGCCTTTTGATAATTCAACTCTTCACTCATGTTGTTGCGATTTATTAATCTGTTCTACATTCATTTGCGCCGTTCCATCTTTTAAATGTGCCGTAATTCGGGTTTGCAGTTTCAATTGATCAACGGAAGTAATAATGTCGTCCCCTGCACTCAACCACACAAATCCACGCGATAGTATTTTTTCCGGCGACGCGTGCTTCATTTGAGCTTCCATCACTTGCAATTGATGTTGCTGACGCTCCAACCTTCTGCTCACGTTATCCTTGATCAATTTCAGTTGATCGTCCAACTTTCGATTGGCATCAGCAGCCAATCGTTGCGCAGACCAATTGATGCGCTCACGCAAACGACTTAAACGATTGGAAGCAACATGCAACAGCTGTACCGTTCCTTGTGTTACGGTAATGCCGTGATGTTGAACGCGGATTTCCTCTGCATGCAACCGTTCCTTCGCCGACTGAAAAACTCGAAATGCCAATCCTTCCATCGTCTCTTCGTAATCGCGGTTATGATCAATGATAAATTCCGCAACTTGTGTAGGAGTTTTAAGCGAACTGTGTGCCACCATATCTACAACACTTTCGTTTTTCAAATGACCGATGCCCGTGATGACCGGAATAGGAAATTTTGCAACCGCATGCGCTAACACAAATTGATCAAAAGGCAACAGATCGCTTTGTGCACCGCCACCCCGAACAATTACCACCGCATCAAACGATCGTCCCGCTTGCACTTCCTCGAATATCTTGACCAGCTGATCTTTCATTTGTACCGCCGCCTGTTCGCCTTGCACCATGGCATAGTACGAATGAGTTTGAAAACGATAACCGTAAGGATTGGATGCTAACGTATGTTTAAAATCTTCATATCCCGCAGCAGCAGGTGAAGTTATAATGGCAATACGTTGAATGACCGGTGCAAGAACCAAAGCCTTATTCGGCGTACGTAATTCATCGTCCACTAAACGAATGTAAGGTCGTGCGGCAAGTTGCTTTATCGTTTCACGACGCATGAGTTCCAACTGACCCAGCATATGCGTTGAATCGATATCGAATACCTGCACAGAAACTCCGTAAACAGGATGAAACTGCACACCAACTTTCAGCAACACCTGCATGCCCTTATCAGGGCGCTTTCCGGTAAGATCTTCAAAATTTCGAAATGCAAAAATGGCTTCCTTTCTCCACACCGAAGCACTCAAACGCGCAACAACATCATGCCGCTCGCCTTTCTCAACCAACTCCAAATAAATCGCTTCTCCCCGCTCCGTTCGTTCTTTAATTTCCGCCAACACCCACCAAGCACGATTGTGAAACGATACTTTCAACGTATCGTCAATCAGCGAACACAGTTCTGACAAGGATATAGAGGCGATGGCATCAGACATTCCCCAAATATATTGCCTTATTATTTGCCCCGAAATGATGTTGGTAATTATGCGCGTGTTTTGCGGAATTGCTCAAACAGGATGGTAACGCCTGCAAGCATGATAAAGTTGTACATCAAGTCTTCAACGGGAATCGTGTACATACGAATCGCAAGGTTTTCATCATTATTGTACAACACAACCGGCTTTGCGGTTAAAATGCCGTTGCAAATAAAAAACGGAATGGCTACGATCACATAACTTATCCAAAATTTACTCAGCCAGGCATAGTTTTTCATTGCCATCAAAACCAGTAACACGAAGGAACCGATTCCCGACCATGATGTGTAATACTTATCGGTATTGAGCAAACCGACGATCAGCGTAGTTATGGCAAGTGCAATTGTTATGTAACGTGCTTGTTTCGGAAAATCGATGCGGGGAAAATATGCAATAACACATTCGTAAATAAAAAGACAGCAGTATGGGATAGTGAAGAAAAACAGTACTTCCTCCCAAGGCAAATTCTTAATATAAATTCCGGTGATGTAATCGGGATTAAAACTCCAGACGTTCCATTTCGTAAAATAGATATCCCACACGATGAACACTGCAGCAACAATAGCTATCGCAGGAAAAAGAAATTTCCATTTACGATAAAATGCTACACGTTTATCAAAACTTAAAAGAAAAGGAAACGTAAAGGCACCCACGTGCAATGCGGCATACGTGTAGTGAGGATCCATTAGTTGCGCTCTTTATAATTGAGTTTGAAATAACGCATGGGCACAATGAGCATTCCGAAATTTTCACCGTCTTCTTTACCCAAATATTTGTGGTGAATCTTGTGCGCGCGACGAATACCTAATACGTAACGGTTGTTCCAGTTTCTCCAAATTTTAAAACGCTGATGAATGATAATATCGTGAACCAAAAAATAGCACAAGCCATACAATGAAATTCCGATACCGATGTATAATCGAAAATCATCGTACATCAGGCCGGTCATGTAACAATACGCACTGGGTACAGCAAAAATCAAAAAGAAAGAATCGTTCTTTTCAAAAAAACCTTCTTTACCCTGATGGTGATCGCGATGCAGATACCATAAAAATCCGTGCATGACGTATTTATGCGTAAACCAAGCCATGAATTCCATAAAGAAAAACGTGGCAATTACAATCAGCGTATTAACTAGAATGTTCATGATTCAAAGTTCTGTTAAAATGAACAAGGTTTTGAACGTTTTGTTTAACGAATCGTAATTTTTATCGCCTAAACGTGAAACCAAAACCAAATATTGAGTCCAATAAAGAATAACGCTTGCGAGATCATTACCCAGGGCGCAAGTGCATTCTTACTGTTCAATTGCAGCACCCGCCCTACCATGTGCAGGAATGAACTCACCAATAACCAACCCACGTAATTCCGCAAAGGAGCAACGTCTTCCACCCAATACCAAAAATCGAGTTTCGGAGCTACAGGCTCAATGAGCATGTCCAAGCCGGTCATTAACAGAGCTCCCAACACCACCCGGGCTCCAAAATTTGAAGTAAAACGGGCCGCAATATCCATGGCACAAATGGTTAAAATCCACCAATTCACACCTATTAAGACAGGCACTTCCCCCATTTTGAAGCCCAAAGCGTCCCCGTAATGGTATTCTCCGAAAATGACGCCGGTTCTAACTCCCAGTATCTCTATCGCAATTCCCACCGCCACGGTCATGACTGTAAACCGAATCATATGCGGGCTCCATTCCTGCACAAAAAGTCCAAGCAGCACAGCATTTAGCAGCAGATTAAACGGACTCAACGGAGCAAACAAGCCGGGCGCTACAATCATTCCTACCAAGCCTACCGTTGTAAATATTACTACCGCGGCTTTGGCCCAGGTAACATATTTTCCGGCTATGGGTAATTTGATCATTGGTGCAAAGTTATGTTTATGAACAGTTAATAGTGGTATTTGTTGATTTACTAATTTGCATCACCCATGAAAACATTAATTCCCGCAATTGCCGTTTTTATTGCGGTCCTGGCATCATCATGCGAGCGTGCGCCCAAAAAGGAGCCTACGGCGCAGCAGGAAGTCGAAAAAGACAGTATCGCTACGTTTACGGGAATCTTTCCTTGCGCCGATTGTGACGGCGTTCGCAAAAATCTCATGTTGTACAATCCACATGTCGGCGACTCCGGAAAATTCCTGCTTAACGAGGAATACATGCGCATTCATGCCACCTCAACACCGGCGTCTTTATCCGGATATTGGCTTCGCACAAGTCAGGATTCCGTTGGATTTTTTTTCTTAAACACGCTGATACCGTTGAAGTATCACGATTTAAACTTTTGGAAAATGATCTTTTGATCGTTTGTGATTCAGCCGGACACAGCAACGATTCACTTCAACTTTTCCTGCGTAGAAAACGCGATAACGATCCGAATAATTCAACAGTACTAATTCGTGGCGCAATCGATTTGAGAAAAACAGAACGCCCGATTCTTATCGAAAAATATACCGGCATGACATTACCTATTTTAAAAATAGCGTCCTACGGCGAAATTGAAGCGTATTGGAAAGCGGATGCAAATGCGCAAACTACCTCACTTCCTATTGTGTTGTTCGGCACTATTGAAACACGCATCAGCATGGATGGAAGAAACAAACAGTATTCTTTGATTCCCGAACAATTAGTACAATAAGAGTTTATTATTTTTCGCGTTCCAACACTAATTCCGCAGTTATCCTTCCCGACAACAAACACAATGGAATTCCGCCTCCCGGATGCACGCTACCGCCGCAGAAATAAAGTCCTTGAAGGTCCGTGTTATAATTACGATGCCGCAAAAACGCTGCCATTTTGGAATTGGATGCGTTGCCATACAGCGAACCGCGATAGGAAGACGTCAAATTTTCAATGCCTTCCGGAGTCCACACGGATTCTTCCACAATTAAAGGAGCAATATCTGTTTGTAATAAGCGACTCAATTTTTTCAAAACAGCTTCCCGCGCCATGCGCGTCCATTCTTCCCAGTTTTGCCCGCGACGATTGGGCACATTGATCATGACAAACCAATTCTCGCAACCTTCCGGAGCATCGTCCTTCTTTTCTTTCGATGTAATATTGATGTACACGGTAGGATCTGGATGGATGCAATTGTTT
>JAJTEY010000076.1 GCA_021299855.1 Bacteroidota bacterium
GAATGAATTACCGAAAGCTGCAGCTCGTCGTCAACATCTTTTTAAAGAATATCTGCAACATAATTCAATAAAGGAAGTTCGTGGTATCGGGCTTATGCATGCCGTACTTTTCGAGTCCTATGAAATGAATAAAAAAGTAATTGATGCTCTGCTGGAAAAAGGTATCATCACCGATTGGTTCCTGTTTTGCGATTACGCATTACGCATTGGTCCTCCATTGACGATTACGGATGATGAACTGATACTAACATTGGAAACCATGCGCGATGTGATGAAATACATCTGAAAACAGCGGAAGAATACTTTAGTAGTTTCCTACCGACAACATTACTAGTGTGCACGCTTCAACAGGTTCAATATGATGTTGAATCAGAAAGTCATGCAGTTGCTCATTCTCCGTTCCCGGGTTCATGATTACACGTTTGGGTTTTAACTCCGCAATATAATTCAACCACGACTCCTGATTTTGAGGACCGACGAACAACGTAACTGTATCTACATCGGCAATTGGTTCCTGTGTGGTTTGAATCGTTACGCCATCAATTTCTCCTTTGCGCAATCCAACTGCTACAACCGGATGTCCATGTTGTTTTAACATGCGCACTGCACGAAAGCTGTATCGCTCCGGATTATCACTTGCTCCAATTACAACTGTTTTCTTCATTATTCCCCAATTATTCAACGTAATTCAAATCCTTGCCGTAGGTTTCTTCCAAACGCCAAAGTGCTATAAAGCCTATTGCAAATGTGATGACTCCCATTATAATCGCACCGGTCACATTTCCTAGACCAATCGATTTGCTGAAAAACAAAAATCCGGAAGTCAATAATATTGCGCCTCCGCGAACGAAATTGGGAGCTGTTGTGGTAACTGTTGCGCGAATATTCGTGCCGAATAATTCTGCCGCACTAGACATAAATACAGCCCAATACCCTGTTGCAAATCCGGTAATAACAACAATGGTGTAAAAGACAGTCAACGACATTCCTGCAAATAAGAAATACGCGATACAACAAACGACTGCCAAAGCTAGAAACCAGAATAGTGCTCGTTTTCTGCTTTTCAAATGTTGACTCAACCAACCGCTGGCAATATCACCAATTGTAATGCCACAATACGCTAACGTAATAGCCAGTTTGGCATCAGGTGGTGTTGCTTTTAATGCAGGACTTAAATCTGCGCCAACCTCAGGACTTAGCGTGATCAAGATTCCCATCACGTACCACACCGGTAACGCGATTAAAATCACATTCAGGTATTTCCCCAAATTCTTCCATGAAGAGAGCAGCATTAAAAAATCGCCGCGTTTAACATTACTTTCTTTAATCGTAGCAAACATACCCGATTCATAAACGCCGATTCGTAACAACAACAAGAGCATTCCTAATCCACCACCAATGTAATACGACATGCGCCAGTCATCTAACGCCATATTCACCACTCCGGCCACCACTGCACCAAAAAGCCCGACAGCAGCTACAATCATTGCACCCCAACCTCTATTTTCCTTCGACATGCTTTCGGCCACTAACGTAATTCCCGCACCTAATTCCCCCGCTAATCCAAAACCCGAAACAAAACGCAACACCGCATACGTGTCGGTATCGGTAACCATTCCATTAAAAATATTGGCTAACGAATAGGTAATGATCGAACCGAACAATACCGATAATCGCCCCTTTTTATCTCCGATTATTCCCCATGCGATACCACCAACCAGCATCCCGAACATTTGCCAGTTAAAGAGCATAATACCGGTGTCCTTAACCAACGCCTTAAAAGCAGGTGTGCTCTTTACAGCAGGTGATAAACCGGTACTTAAAATATCATTCAGACTGGAAACACGTTCCATACCGAATAGCACCAGATCATAGATATCCACAAAGTAGCCCAACGCCGCAACGAGGACGAGCATGCCTACCTTTTTATCCTTAAGTTCAAGAAGAACACTCACAACTTTTCAAATTAGATTGGAGCGGAAAATTACGCATAAATTGACTTTTATTAGATGACGTCGGAAGTCGACGATACGTTGTAGTAAATTCGAACCTTTTTACACCCCATTTGTTATTATAATCCAAATTATATCCTCCTATGTTTAGATTACGATTTTACAACATTCTGATTCTTGTAGTACACGCTTATCAATCTCATGCGCAGTCCACAACAGGCGTCATTAAAGGAAAAGTAACCGACGCTGTTACAAACGAAGCTTTACCATTCGCAGTAATTTTTGTTCAGGGAACAAGTCTTGGCGGAACCACCGACCTGGATGGCAACTTTGTGATCAATAATGTTCCGGGAGGAACCTACAATGTTCAAGCTTCACTTACCGGCTACAAAAAGTTGGTGAAGTACGAAATCATGGTAAATAGTGTTCGTCCTTCTGAAGTGAATTTTGCCTTAGAATCAGACAGCAAAACTGCAGATACAGTAGTTATTCGTGCTAACCCGTTCATCAAAACTGCGGAAAGTCCGGTATCGGTTCGAACTATTGGAGTTGCTGAAATTGAACGTAATCCGGGAGGTAACCGTGATATTTCAAAAGCCATTCAAAGCTTACCGGGCGTGGCTTCATCCGTTTCTTTCCGTAACGATATTATCATCCGTGGTGGAGCACCAAACGAAAACCGTTTCTTTTTGGATGGTGTCGAAGTCCCCAATATTAACCACTTTGCCACTCAAGGTTCTTCAGGTGGTCCTGTTGGAATGATCAACGTAAACTTTATTCGCGAAGTTGATTTTTACAGCGGTGCATTTCCTGCAACACGTGGAAATTCTTTAAGCTCAGTCTTTGAGTTTAAAATGAAAGAAGGTAATCCTGATCGCTTAGTAACCAGTTTCACGGTAGGTGCGTCGGATTTCGGTTTAACGTTCGACGGTCCTTTGGGTAAAAACACCTCCTTCATTTTTTCTGCACGTCGTTCGTACTTGCAGTTCTTGTTTCAGGCCTTGCAACTGCCTTTCCTCCCTATTTACAACGACTTTCAGTTCAAAACGAAAACTAAAATCGGGGACAAGGGTGAATTGACATTCATAGGTTTGGGTGCAATCGATCAGTTTGAATTAAATAAGGAAGCGAATGAAACAGAAGAGCAACAGTATTTATTAAATGTTCTTCCGGTGAATCAGCAATGGAATTATACCATAGGTAGTACGTATCGCCACTTCACGAGTAATGGATCATTGCTATTCGTACTGAGTCGCAATATGCTCAACAATTCAACGGTTAAATATTTCCAAAACGACGAAAGTTCACCGAACAATTTATTGCAGGATTACTTGTCTCAGGAAAGCGAAAACAAGTTTCGCTTTGAACACTACATCTATTCCAACGGATGGAAATTTACCTATGGTGCAGGCGCAGAATACGTGCGTTATACCAGTGATACGTATCAAAAAATTGTCGTTCCTTCCGGAATAACCACTATTGATTTTAGTTCCAAGTTATTCCTTTGGAAATACGGTGCCTTCGGACAAGTAAGCAAAGTGTTAGCGCAGGAACGACTTACTTTATCTTTTGGTGTGCGCATGGACGGCAGCGATTATTCTTCAGCCATGAGTAATCCGTTGGAACAGTTTTCACCTCGATTCTCTGCATCTTACGCCCTTAACGAAAAATGGGCAATCAATTTCAATGTGGGCCGCTATTATCAATTGCCTTCATATACGGTATTAGGTTATCGTGACAGTTTGAATATGCTGACAAATAAAGCAAATGGCGTAACCTTCATTCGCGCTGATCATATTGTTGCAGGTGTTGAATGGATTCCTTGGGAAAATGCACGAATTACGGCAGAAGGTTTTTACAAAATGTACAACAACTATCCGTTCTTATTAAACGATAGTATTTCGCTGGCCAATTTAGGCGCGGATTTCGGTGTAATCGGTAATGATGCTATTGTCTCCAACTCAACAGGGCGTGCATTTGGTGCTGAGTTCTTAATTCAACAAAAACTGTACAAAGGATTTTACGGAATCTTAGCATATACGTTGGTCCGAAGCGAATTCAAAACGAAGTTTGATGAATTCGCACCAAGTGCCTGGGATAATGGTCATATTGTTTCGTTAACTGCCGGAAAGAAGTTCAAGAAAGGCTGGGAATTGGGCGCGCGCTGGCGTTTCCAGGGAGGAACTCCTTACACACCTTACAACCTGGCGTTAACAGCTCAACAGTCGGTTTGGAATGTTGCAGGAAGAGGAATTCTGGACTACAATCAAATTAATTCATTGCGCTTCGCTCCTATTCACCAACTGGATATGCGTGTAGATAAGAAATGGTTCTTGAAAAAATTCTCACTGAATCTGTATTTCGATGTACAAAATATCTACAACAAACAGTTGGAGTTACAACCGAACATTACTGTGGTACGCGATGCTAATGGCAATCCGGTAACTGATCCGAATAATCCGAATGCGTATTTGTTAAAAGAACTACCGAATACATCGGGAACGGTTTTACCAACCTTGGGAATTATTCTGGAGTTCTAATGCATCTGCGTTGTAATTTTACCGGGTGAAAAAATGGTTGCATTCCCTTATCCGCAGTAAAATATTTTATGTCGTCGCACTGTTGCTGGTTGTTCCGTATTTGATTCCAATCAATCAGTACCAACCGGCACCTGACTTCAAGCCATTTCCTGAAAGCCGTTTCATTACTTTAAATGACACGAAGCTTCACTATCGTGAATGGAATTCGGGATCAGCAAAAGGTAATGTTCTATTCGTACACGGGTTTAGCGGTAACACCTTCTGCTGGAGAAACAACGTGGATACGTTGGTAAAATCCGGTTACCACGTTGTAGCAGTTGACATGCCGGCGTTCGGATACAGTGATAAAAGCACAGGCGTTCAACATGACGTAACCTCCAAAGCATCTTTGTTTTGGCTGTTGTGCGATACACTTCAAGGAAGACGATGGGTACTCATCGGACACAGCATGGGAGGAAGCGTTGTTGGAGCAATGGGTGCTTCACGACCAAGCCGCACTGCAGGTGTTGTATTTACCGATGGCGTGTACTTTAGTAGCGACAATAAAAAGTCGGTCGGTAAGAAAATTTCAGGCGCTGTAATTACTTCATCGTATGTAAAACGTTGGGCTGAAATTGTCGGCAAATACGGCTACGTTGATCATGAATCGTTTAAAGAATTATTGACCAGTGCGTATGCACAACCCGCAGATTCATTAGCGGTGGAAGGCTACCTCGCTCCTTTTCGTACACGTCAATCTGCTGCAGCGATCTTAGAAATGGGGGCCGATCAACACGGACCAACTCCTGATGATCGTCGTCTCAATATGCCGTTGCTGGTGGTGTGGGGAGACAAAGATGTTTGGATTCCGATAGAAAGCGGAAAAGAATTTGCTCGTCAACATGTGATTGATGATTTTGTCGTCATAGAAGGAGCAGGACATTGTCCTATGGAAACTCATCCTGACGCTTATAATGCAGCTGTGGTGCGTTTCATCAACAAGGTATTTGTACCTTAATGCTGCAAACAGCTGTATAATTTAGTTGGGCTGTGTAACCGTATCATGAAAAATAAATGCGTCTTACTGTTGGTATTACTCAGTCACTTCATCAGTGCACAGCAAGACAGCATCCGTAAGCCGCGTGTTATTTTGGTTGGCGCAGGAGCAGGTGTTGTTGCAGCAGGAAGCTTGACCTATTTATGGACACAGTGGTACAAAGATTATCCATCACAGCCGTTTCATTTCTTCAATGACAATGCCGAGTGGAATCAGATGGATAAAATCGGGCATAGCTTTACAACTTACCAGATAGCACGCATCGGTTACAACACATTACGCTGGACCGGTTTAAGTGAAAAAAAATCAATGTGGACCAGCACACTAACAGGCTGGGGATATCTTGCAGTTATTGAACTAATGGATGCGCGCTCTGCAGGTTGGGGATTTTCATGGGGAGATATGGCTGCGAATACTGCAGGAAGCGCCTTGTTTGTAAGTCAACAAATGTTGTATAACGAACAACGTGTTCACTTGAAATTTTCTTTTCAACCCGGCGGCTATGCACAATATCGCCCTGCTTTATTGGGCAGCACTTTACCCGAACAAATTTTGAAAGACTATAACGGTCAGACCTATTGGTTAAGTTGCTCCCCGGCCCGATTTATTGAAGAAGATGTGTTGTGGCCGGAGTGGTTACAACTAAGTTTCGGTTACGGATCTCGCGGAATGACCGGAGGCCATTTCAATCCACCAATTTATAATGAGCAAGGAAATTTGATTTCTTTCAACAGATCGAGGGAGTATTATTTATCGCTGGATATTGACTTGCGCGCGGTGAAATGGAAATCAAAATTCATGAAATCGCTTACCGCATGGATCGGCTATACCAAATTTCCTTTACCCGGACTTCGTTACGGAGTGGATGGATTTAGAGGACAATGGGTGGCAGCTAGATTCGACTTCTATGGATTTTATCAGAAGTGCGATGACTAAAATCAAATGGGACTCCAGATTAATAGGAATTAGAGGCCCAAGAGGTGTCGGAAAAACGACTTTACTGTTGCAGTACATCAAACAGCATTTACCCGTTAACAAAACAGTATTGTATGCCAGTTTAGATAATATTTGGTTCGCTGAAAATCAACTCACCGATTTGGCGGATCAATTTGTCAAACGTGGTGGACGTTACCTCTTTTTGGATGAAGTACACAAATACCCGAATTGGTCACAAGAGATCAAAAACATCTACGATGATTATTCGGAATTGAGAATTGTATTTACGGGATCATCATTACTGGAAATATTGAATGCTCGTGCTGATTTGAGCAGGCGCGCTGTAATCTATAACATTCAAGGTATGTCCTACCGCGAATATCTGCATCTGGAGCATGATATTGAACTGCCCGTGTACACGTTAAGCGAATTAATTGCCAAAGCCGATTCAATTTCAAGAATGGTTAATCGTAAAATAAAACCGTTAATGCACTTCGATGATTATCTGAAATGGGGCTATTACCCATTTTATAAAGAAGGTGTTGAAGTTTATCATAGCAGGCTTGAAGAAATCATCAATATGACATTAGAAGTTGAGCTTCCTCTTTTGCGCCACACCGATCCGGCTTACACAAGAAAATTTAAGCAGCTCCTTCAAATTATCTCTGAATCAGTACCATTCATCCCAAACGTTACCAAATTGAGTGAACGCATGGGAATTAATCGCAATACATTCATTGCTTATCTCAACTTTTTAGAAGAAGCGCATATCATTCGTAACGTCTATAAAGATGCCAAGGGAATAACTAAAATGCAAAAACCCGACAAAGTACTCTTAGATAATACCAACTTTCAATTTGCCCTAGCTCCACACAACGCTAATCAGGGTAATCTGAGAGAAACGTTCTTTGCAAATCAGGTTAGTTTTCAGAACAATTTAGAATTTTCTGAGTATGGGGATTTTTTGGTGAACGGAAAATGGACATTGGAAATAGGAGGTAATAACAAAATTGGGAAACAAATAAGAAATGTACCGAATAGTTTTGTCGTTCCGGATGATACGGAATATGCAACAAACGGACGAATTCCATTATGGATGTTTGGCTTATTATATTAATATAACATGTAGGGTGATATCCTCTATTTCCTCTTGGCATTATACTTCACTACCAACACGCCATACAGCACCACTCCGACAGCATACAACGCAGCAGTAATTAAAAAAATGTGTACGTATGGCCAGCCGGTGTCTCGTAGTTCGCCGAAGATAAACCG
>JAJTEY010000077.1 GCA_021299855.1 Bacteroidota bacterium
GCGCTTGGCACCCGATTCGTACATTGGATTTATGATGTATAAGAATCGGATTCCTGTTTCTTATGGTGGCGCTTGGATGTATGGAAAGCAGGCGCTGATTGGTATCAATGTGTTCGAAGCATTCCGTGGTGGTGAATCAGCCATGATTTTTGCGCAATTGATGCGTACGTATCGCCAACGATATGGAGTAACCTCATTTAGTGTGGAACCTTATCAGTTTGGCAAGGATAATCCGGAAGGAATTGCATCCGGTGCATATTGGTTTTATTACCGATTCGGATTTCGATCGGATGATAAACGGCTGACAAAATTGGCAGAACAAGAGCATCAAAAAATAATTAGTAAGCACGGTTATCGATCTTCTGAAAAGACACTGATAGCGTTAACAGACAGTACGATCACCTGGCATATTGATGAGAAGAAAAAATCGAAAAGGGGAATTACGAGTGCTGCGTCAGTTTGGAGTAAAGCTGTGACCGAACATGTAGACAAGCGTTTCAATGGTAATCGTGAATTAGCATTGAAGTATGTTTCTGAAAAACTTCAATTGTCGAACACCACCAACCATCGCCTGCATGCAGAATACGGATTGTTGCTACTGCCGCTTGAAAAAGGTGGAGATAACAGCTTTTTGTATACTCAGTTTAAATCTTTAGCACAGCTGAAATACTGTGCGGCCGAAGAGGACTACATTGCAGCATTTTATCAATTCTTTGAAAACCACACGTGACGCAATCGCTCTTACTGATCGCTCTGCTCGTTGCACACTGGTTCGGTGATTTTACACCGCTAAGTACGCCGTGGATGCTTAACGCGAAACGATTCGGTAAGCCGTTGTTTCCCATCTTTGTTCATGCAGGAGTTCACGCTGTACTTGTCGCTGTTGTGTTGTTTTTTTATTGCGATGTACGGCTTTTGGCCGTGTTGGCGGGCTTCGAATGGATCACCCACTTTTTCATCGATGTGCTGAAAGGACGATTACAATCTGTTTTTCCGGTTCTCAATGATGTTCATCGTTCTCCATTTTGGATGCTTTTTGGCGCCGATCAATTCCTGCACATATTGGTGCTGATTATTATCTCTCATTTAGCTATCTATCATCAAATCAGTTAAATACGAATTTTAACTTGCGGTTTGAATTACGTATCTTTACTCGTTAAGTTCAACAACTGTATGAAGTTTTTTCAGCGATTATTGCTGGTATTGCTGGTATTGCTTTCGCAACGTAGTATTGCATCGCATTTGATGGGTGGAGAAATAACCTGGACTTGTCAGGGGAATGGACAATTTGTTTTCGAAATGAAATTGTACCGCGACTGTAATGGTGTGGCGCCATTGGCAAATGTTAATCTTAGTGTTTTTAATCATCCTGTAATTACTGCTATTCCGTTAGCATTAGTGAATCAGGTGGATATTTCGCCATCATGTAATATGATTGGACCACAAGTTACTTGTGCTGCAGCAACTCAACAACCGGGCTGGCCAACTTCCGCAACACCAATTGCCGGTGCAACTGAAGAATATGTTTATCGTTCGAATCCGATAACCATTGCGGGGACGCCACCCGCACAAGGTTGGATTTTTGCTTATTCCGATTGTTGTCGCAATGCCGCAATCACGAATCTTCAGAATCCCAATACAGCAGGGTTTACGTTGCGCGCCATCATGTATCCATACAATAACCAGAATACAAGTCCGTGCTACGATAATTCTCCAACATTCCTCGAAAGTCCGAAAACTATTATCTGTACCGGGTATCCGTTTATGTATAATCACAATGCTGTTGATGCGGAATTGGATTCGTTAACTTATTCTTGGGATCAGCCATTGAATCAGATTAACGCACCGCCAACATGGAATCCACCGGTAAATCCTTCCACGATTCCATTCGCAGCAACGTTTTCTTTTAATAACCCGCTACCGGGACCAACTTTAAATGCAAATAACGTACCCGCTGCGATCAATTCCAATACAGGCGAAGTTTCTTACACTTCTTTCACTAGCGGTAACTTCGTGACATGCATTAAAGTACAGGCCTGGAAATGTGGTCAATTGGTGGCAGAAGTGTTCCGTGAAATTCAAGTTGTATTGTTGGCTTGCGGAAACAATACACCTCCAACAGTAACGCCTCCGTTCCAGGATCCACAAGGTAATTTCACGATGTTCGCAGATACCGTATATGCGGGTCAATTGGTGAATTTTAGTATTCAAGCTACCGACTTCGATTTTCTTCCCAACGGTAATCCTCAAACGCTAACCATGGATGCTACAGGGCAACAGTTTGGTGCAGGATTTACGAATGCAGCCGCGGGTTGTTTAAATCCTCCGTGTGCTACGTTAGCGCCCGCGTTACCGTTGTCAGGACCGTTTGGAGTGAACACGACGTTCAACTGGCAAACCGATTGTAATCATATTTCGTATCAAAACAATTGTTTTGTACAGTCAAATACTTACAATTTCGTTATTCGTACTACGGACGACTTTTGTCCTGCTCCGGCATTGAATATTGCCACTATTTCCATTACCGTTTTGGCATTGCCTGTCGTGCAATCTCCCGAAGTTCGTTGTTTAAATGTGCAGGCAAATGGTGATGTAATTATCACGTGGGAACAACCGTTGGATACCGCCGGCACCTTCGACAGTTACCATATTTTTACTTCTACCACACCCAACGGTCCATTTACGGCATTGGATTCTATTTTTAATTATGCACAAACGAGTTACACTCACGTAGGCGCAAACGCCAATAACGGTCCGGTTTATTATTATGTTCAAACCCGCTCGGGTTGCGGAGGAGCTGTGTTTTTACCACCACTTGATACGATGAGCACCATTTATCTGCAAGCCACAAATACCGGTAATGGTGCAGCTTCTTTGGTTTGGAACAACATCAGCAATCCTTCACCAAGTTCGCAATACGGCTGGTTTAATATTTATCGGGAATATCCTACAGGGACGTGGGTATTAATTGACTCCACGCAAAATTTGAATTATATTGATAGCATTTCGGTTTGTAATAATATTGTTAACTATCGTATTGAAATCGGAGATTCTTTGGGCTGTGTGTCCGTATCCAATATTGCCGGCGACTTGTTTCAGGATCTTATTATTCCGCAAATTCCGACTATTGACAGTGTTTCTGTTTCATTTAATGATGCAATTATCGGATGGCAGCCGAGCACTTCTCCTGATGTTATCGGATATGTAATTTATCAATTCATCAATGGCATCTGGACTGCAATTGATACGGTGTTTGGTATTAACAACACTTCTTATGTGAATTTAATTTCCAATGCCGGTGCACAAAGTGAAGATTATGTTGTTGCGGCATTTGACAGCTGTGGAAATATTAGCGCCTTCAGTCCTTCGCATCAAAGTTTGTTTGTGTATCTCCAGTTAAATATTTGCGATGCAGAAATGAATATCAATTGGAACAGCTATGTGAATATGGCTCCGGCTTTGAGCGGTTATGAAGTGTATGTGAGTGAAAATGGCGGACCATTCCTGCTGTTGGGAACAACACCACCGAATGATACCAACTTTGTGCATACAGGATTAAATCAGTTTTCAACGTACTGCTATTACATCGTAGCTGTTAATTCTGCCGGAGATATCACTGCGACGTCCAATCAGGCTTGTATGTTTACGAATGTGCCGCAACAACCCGCTTTCCAGTATCTGCGTGTGGCATCCGTTATTGGTGAAAATCAGGTAGAGATAACGGCTTTTGTTGATGCAGCGGCAACGATATTGCGTTATGATGTATATCGTGCCGACAGTCTAGCGGGAACCTGGATGTTATTAGGAGCAGTTCCTGCGGCTACGCCGCCATCTACCGAAGCAACGTATATTGACAATACTGTACAGACTGAATTGTACAGTTATTATTATAAAATGGTAGCAGTAGACAGTTGTGGTGAAGATGCCATGACTTCGAACATCGGACGTACCATTTTAGCAACGGCAATTGCCAATGATGAAATGACTAACACGGTGTATTGGAACGACTATGAAGTTTGGGGCGGAAACGTGTTGCATTATAATATCTATCGTCAGACGGATGGCGTTTGGGATCCGAATATTGCAGCAACAGTTCCTTACACAGGTGCCGGCGAAAATTTGTTTGTGGATGATGTCTCAGCGAATATTAATTACATCGGTAAGTTTGCGTACCGCATTGAAGCCATAGAAGCGCCGGGTAATCCGTTTGCGTTTACAGATACATCGTGGTCCAACATTGCTGAAGTTGCTCAGAAACCTTTGGTATTTGTTCCGAATGCATTTACTCCGAACGGAAATGGTTTGAACGATCAGTTCATTCCTTCTGTTGGATTTATCGAAATTGAAGATTACACGTTCCAGGTATTCAATCGTTGGGGAGAAATGCTTTTTGAATCTAATGATCGTTATCTTGGATGGGACGGACGTTATCAAGGCAACAAATGTCCTCCGGGCGTTTACGTGTACTTGTTAACCTTCAAAACTGCTTCGGGGCAATACATTGATAAAAAGGGCACCGTGACGTTGATACGATAAGTTTTCGCCCGAAAAATTATAGGGGGAGTTAACTCATCAGAATTTCTAAACGATGAAATCGTTTAGCCGGAATTCAAGTTTCGATTAAACCCATATCTTTACACGAATTTTATTGATACATAAGATTCACTCGTTCTATGCCAAACGCCGGTTCCAAATTCCTGATTGAAGGACTTACCTATGATGATGTCCTGTTAGTTCCTGCTTACTCCGAAATTCTTCCTCGAGAAGTTGACATTCGCTCCAAGTTTTCACGCAATATCATTTTGAATACGCCTATCGTTTCCGCTGCAATGGATACGGTTACCGAGTACGAATTGGCTATTGCGATGGCACGTGAAGGCGGAATAGGAGTTATTCACAAAAACATGAGCATCGAGGCGCAGGCTGAGCAAGTGCGTAAAGTGAAGCGTTCCGAAAGCGGCATGATTGTAGATCCCGTTATTTTGCATGATGATGCGACTATCGGTGATGCGTTGCGATTGATGAAAGAAAATAAAATCGGAGGAATTCCGGTAGTAGACAAGGCCGGTAAATTGGTTGGAATCGTTACTAATCGTGATTTGCGCTTCGAACGCAGTGTCAAACGCCCGGTTAAAGAGGTGATGACTTCTAAAAATATCATTACGGCACAAAAAGGATTTGATCCGAAAAAGGCAGAAGAAACTTTACAGCGCTATAAGATTGAGAAATTGCCTGTAGTAGATAAGAACGGCAAACTTGTCGGACTCATTACCTATAAGGATATTATTAAAGTGAAAGAACGTCCGAATGCATGTAAAGATCATTTGGGTCGTTTGCGTGTTGCTGCAGGTGTCGGTGTTACAGGCGATACTATGGATCGTGTAGAAGCCCTGGTAAATGCAGGCGTGGACGCTGTTGTAATTGACACTGCACACGGACACTCACGTGGTGTTATGGAAATGCTGGTGAAAGCAGGTGCGGATGCGGTGAAAGTGGGAATCGGGCCCGGATCAATTTGTACTACACGTGTTATTGCAGGTGTTGGTGTTCCGCAGTTAAGCGCGGTGATGATGGTGGCAGAAGGTATGCGCAAAACGAAGAAGGCTGCACCGATAATTGCAGATGGCGGTATTCGCTATACAGGCGATATTCCTAAAGCATTGGCAGCAGGTGCAAGCACCATCATGGCGGGAAGTTTGTTTGCAGGAACTGAAGAATCGCCGGGAGAAACAATTATTTACGAAGGACGTAAGTTCAAATCCTATCGTGGAATGGGCTCATTGGAAGCGATGCAAAAAGGTTCCAAGGACCGTTACTTCCAAGATGTGGAAGATGATATTAAAAAATTAGTTCCGGAAGGAATTTCCGGTCGCGTGCCTTTCAAGGGCAGCATTTCTGAAATCGTGTATCAGTTAATTGGCGGATTGCGCGCAGGCATGGGTTATTGCGGTGCGAAGAACATTGAAGCGTTGCACAAAGCACAGTTTATTCGAATTACTTCTGCAGGTGTGCGTGAAAGTCACCCGCATGATGTAGTAATTACGCGTGAAGCTCCAAACTACAGCCGATAAGGATGAAGCAACTGCGATTAGTGGGTAAGATAGAAGGGATTTCTTTTTTGGTATTGCTCTTTATCGCGATGCCGTTAAAGTATTGGGCAGGTATTCCCGAAGCCGTGAAATACACCGGTTGGGCGCATGGAGCATTGTTTATGGGCTACATCGTTTTGGTGATCTATCGTTTCATGGAAGATAAATGGAAGTTTTCGTTGTTAGTGCTGGCCCT
>JAJTEY010000011.1:0-8960 GCA_021299855.1 Bacteroidota bacterium
CCCGGAAACATGTGGATGGTACAATTCTCTTGAATGTTGCAACCATCCTTAATAATGATTTGTCCCCAGTCTCCACGAATAGCAGCACCCGGACCAACATATACATCCTGTCCGATAATTACATTTCCTGTAACTGCAGCTTGCGGATGAACAAACGACGATGGATGCACCACCGGAATAAAACCATTGAATTCGTATATCATAAATCGAATTTAAGTAAAATGTGTTCCACTCGGTGATTCAGGCGGCTAATCAATTTCTTCTTCTCCCATCATGTACATCACGGCAGCAAGATGTCGGCAATTCAAAATGTCATCAGGATCACAAGTGCAAAAGAGATCAGTAAAGGTATCTTCATCGCGACTAAATGTTACCGCGTGTGTATTTACTTCATGCACTGTGTATTCGTAGTACTCGGGCAACATCTCGCGCGGCCCTTTCACCCAACCATTTTTAAAGTACAGATAACCTCGCCCCAAAGCAGCTTCGGACATTTCTGTTCGAAAATTTTCGAGCGTTAACGGTTCATCCATATCAGCACTTTTCAATAATAACCGCATAACCTTGTCCAACGCCGATACACATAGTGATTAACGCGTAACGTTTGTTTTGTTCGTGCAATTCGATAGCGGCTGAATTCAGAATGCGTGCGCCACTCATGCCCAATGGATGACCCAATGCAATCGCCCCACCGTTCGGATTGATGCGCGGATCGTTGTCTACAAGTCCCCAGGAGCGCGTGCAACCTAGGCTCTGTGCAGCAAATGCTTCGTTTAACTCGATGATGTCAATGTCATTCATGGTTAAGCCCGCACGCTGCAACGCCTGATTAGCGGCTTGTACAGGGCCAATTCCCATAATGCGTGGTTCTACACCCGCAACTCCGGATGAAACAATGCGCGCCAAAGGTTGCAAGCCAAATTGCTTCATGCCATGTTCTGATGCCAGTAATAAGGCAGCAGCACCGTCGTTTAATCCGGAAGCATTTCCTGCGGTTACTGTTCCATCTTTACGGAAAGAAGGTTTCAACGCGCTTAATCCTTCCAATGTGGTTTTGGGTTTCATGAATTCATCCTGCGCAAAAACAATAGCATCACCTTTTCGTTGCGGAATAGTAACCGCGGTTATTTCTTTGGCGAGACGTCCTTTACTTTGTGCTGCAGCAGCTTTCTGTTGCGACCACAACGCAAATTGATCCTGGTCCTCTCGCGAAATTTTGTCACGATCGGCAACGTTTTCAGCCGTTTCTCCCATCGCATCAACTCCGTACAGTTCTTTCATTTTAGGGTTGATGAAACGCCAACCGAAACTCGAATCAAACATTTGCGCATCGCGACCATAAGGTGTAGATGTTTTAGAAATCACCCAAGGTCCGCGAGTCATATTTTCAACGCCACCCGCAATCATTAAATCGCCTTCATTACACATGATTGTACGAGCAGCTGCCATGGCTGCAGTTAACCCCGAAGCACACAATCTGTTTACGGTTTCGCCGGGAACTGTTACGGGTAAACTTGCAAGCAACACCGCCATACGCGCCACGTTTCGGTTGTCTTCACCCGATTGATTCGCACAACCCATGATGACATCATTAATTGCTGCAGGGTCAACGGTGTTGTATTTATTCATCAATTCCCGAAGCACATGTGCGGCTAAATCGTCAGTACGAACAGCAGCTAATGTTCCACCGAAATTGCCAACTGCGGTTCGGATGCCGCCAACGATATAAGCTTGTTTTGTCATAGTCATTGCTAATAATGGTTATTGTTCTTCCGGAAACCAATCTTTTCCGGTGCGATACACCGTGCCTTTAAACAAAGCCACCGTTTCATTCTTTTGATTTTCTACATGAACATGATAGATACCGATTTTATTCGAAAGGCTCATCTCTTCTGCAGTAGCGGTAATCACATCACCTTCGCGCAACGGCTCTGTATGAGAAATGCTTGTCTCCACCGAAACAGCCATACGGCCATGTCCGTTAGAAGCAAAAGCCAATGCGCTGTCTGCAAGTGAATAGGTAATGCCACCATGAGCGATAGCAAATCCGTTGAGCATTTCTTTGCGAATAGTCATGCGTAAAACGCAACGGCCGGGTTGAACTTCTACGCGTTCAATGCCCAGCCACTGACTAAACCAGTCGTTGTCGAACATGCGGTTAACAACCGCTTCGGCCAATTTGGGTTGATCCATGCGCGAAATTAAGCATTCCGCAGGGTTTTGTTACAGGGAAGTAAGCAGCACAAATTTGCCGTTCGTGATGACATACTTTTTTGTGCCGATGGTGACAATGTCACCTTCATTCAGTTTCGCGAAATCCGTCAAATCCTGATCCATCGTATGCACCGAACCTCCTGTTTCGCGAGCGATATCAAGGTAAACGGTGTTAATGCCATATTGTGCGCCGCATAAAATAATGTGTATCGGACGGCCAATATTTCGCACCATGGCTGTATCACGCGGAGTGGCCCAGTTATCAGCAATCATAATAATTGGTGCCGTGGTATCGGCATGAGCAACCATGCTCACTGCTTCCAAATTGTTTTCCGGAGTATCTCCCCCGTTACCGTTTTGCATGGCCTGGAACATGGAGCGCAATACGGTTTCGAACTGACCTGTTTGTGTCAAATAAATTCCTCCGGTGTTTCCAACTTCTTTATTTATGTCGGGTTCTGTGTTTCCATCATTAAAAAACACAAACTGATTGACCGAAGTATTTTTACTATTGAGGTAATACCACATCAACAACTGTCCCGTGTAGGGAGACATGCTGCCTGTAACATCACAAACGATCTGCATGTTTTTCCATTGTTTGTTACGCTTCATTACCGAGAATATGACGGTATCACGTCCAAAGTTGTATTTGCGTGGACCTTCTGATCTCACCCAAATCGTGTCGTATGTGGGAACTTTTCCGGTGGGTGTCATTTTTTCGACTTTAATAATGGCACGTTTGCAGCCTACGCAAACTTTGCCTGTTTTGGGGTCGTATCCAAAGACCGATTCCAATGAACTCATTTCGTAACTGGTGATTGCATCAGAAACAGGAGGTCTCCAAACAATTACAAAACCGTGAAAACAATTTTTGGCGCTATCCGCATCCAAAGCTGCGGTTTGTTCAAATAAACGCCACGTTACGGCAGGATTGTTAAACGCTTCCGGTAATACCCGATAGAGTTGGAGAAAACGTTGCAGGTTCAATTTTTCCTGATTGAATTTATCGGAAGATGCATATTGGGTATATGCAAAATCTATTTGCATGATGACACCGGAACGAATGCTGTCCATGAGTGGTTTGTTATCAAACACGGCATCATTAAATCCTGTCGGAAGCAGTGTTACTCGTTGTATGGCCGAGTTTTTTAAAGGAGTATAAGTCCTTACAGGTGTGGCCGGAAGCGCAGCTAAACTCTCAGGGGATGTGTTTTGTGCGTATAACGTACCGTTTAGCACTAATAGCATTATGAGTGAGCGCATAGTTCCTCCTTTATTAAGCATAATGACAAATCCAATAAAAAGTGACAGACGCGAAATAGAAAAAATAGCAGGTGTTATGATTTAAACGCCGGCATGCTCCGAAATAGTATTCGGAATCTGATGTTACCTCCATGAAAATACTTGGAATAGTAGTGCAAGGAGCCGATGCAATTTGCATGTTGGGTAGTTTGAGTCGAAGTACACTTGAAGGTCAAAAGCGGTGGAAATCATCACCTGTATCCTGCAAAAGTTTCATTGTTAATATGGGTAGTGACTCTCATTAAAATACAAATTGATCAAGAACTTCTTTTTCGGAATTTGAATTTGATTGGAGATAAAAAAAACGACGAGATGATGTGCTCTCGTCGTTTTACTTTTTATTGCGTCGTTCCTTATTTCATCTCTTTCAGCATGTACGCCGATTCGTTGACATAAGGATCTTTCTGCAAATTCTTGATCATTTCTTCCTTACGGGCCGTGCGTGCAGTATCGTTACCCAAGGCTTTTTTGTCAACCGCCAGCATCAATACATTCATGCCTTTAATCGGATCTTCCAATGCTTTGAAACGTTTGTTCTCTTCGTCTAACTTGTCCTTCTGCGCCATAAACGTTTTCAATGATAACGGTTCTTCCGTTTGATCTTTCTCCCGTTTTAACTGTTGTGCCTTTTCGCTCATCAAATTAAAGTACGCGTTGTCTTTCACGCGTTGCTGACTGTTCTTCTTCAGATTATCGTAAGCAGGAACATTTTTCCACAAAATATAGGATGCAGTCGGAACCTGATCCCATTCCATCGGATAATCCAAATCGCGTTCACCGTTTTCTACAAACTGATACATGTTCGGTAAGAAAATATCAGGCGTCACACCTTTCAATTGCGTAGATCCTCCGTTTACACGGTAGAATTTCTGAATGGTAATTTTGATGGCACCCAATGGTTCGAGATCAACGTTGTTGCCGGAATTGTAATCGTCCAGATTAAAGAAGTTCTGTACGGTTCCTTTTCCGAATGATGAGGTAGAAGATCCTACAATTAACCCGCGCTTATAATCTTGTACTGCAGCAGCTAAAATTTCCGATGCAGATGCGCTGTTCTCGTTAATTAAAATCACCAACGGTCCGTCGTACACCATGGCGCTCTTATCGTTATCGTCGTAAACACGAACACCGTTGCTCTTTGTCTTCACTTGTACAACAGGTCCTTGCGGAATAAATAGCCCCATCATTTTAATAACTTCAAACAATGAACCTCCGCCATTGTCTCGCAAATCCAGCATTACGCCATCTACTTTTTCGTTTTTCAGCTTAATCAGTTCCGCTTTTACATCTTCATAACAAGTGCGGCCTGCGCTTTTATCCTTTGTGAAGTCGGCGTAGAAACTAGGCAGTTTGATGTATCCGAATTTCTTTTTGTTCTGTTCAATGATTGCGCTCTGTGCAAAGGTTTCTTCCAATACCACGATATCGCGAATGATAGGAATAACGATAATAGAACCATCCGGTTTTTCAACAGTTAAGCGTACTTCCGTTCCCTTTTTACCGCGAATCAGCTTTACTGCATCATCCACACGCATTCCGTCAATATCCACAGGCTCTTTATCGCCTTGCGCTACTTTACGAATCATATCGCCGGCTTTCAACTGACCTTGCTTCCATGCAGGTCCGCCGGGAACTAATTGCGTGATTTTTATTTTTCCGTCTTTCTCCTGCAACGTCGCGCCAATACCTTCCAACTGGCCGGACATGTTGATGTCAAAGTTCTCTTTGTCCTTTGGAGGGTAAAACTCGGTGTGTGGATCATAAATTCCTGAAACAACATTCAGGTAATAAGACATACGATCTTCACGCTTCAGTTTTTGCAAACGATCAAACCAATCATCCTGATTCTTTTTCACTTTCTTTCTGGCGTCTTCTTCCAGTTGCGCATCAGACTTAACCGGCTTTGTTGTTTTTATTTTGGTGCCTGCGCTGTCTTTTTCCATCACGATGGATTTACGTGACTTGTCCAGATTTTTATCGGACGCCACTTCTTTATCCTGATCTTTTTTCAATTCTACGAAACGCGCCAGTACCTGATATTTCAAATACTTTCTCCAGTATTCGCGTTGCGCTCTTGTATCAGCAGGGAAAGTAAGTTTGTCAGGATCTAATTCCACACTTTCTTCTGTTTCAAACTCTAAAGGTGTAGCCAGAATTTCTTCATACGTTTTGCGGTTTTCTGCAATTCGTTCGTTCAGAATATTCAAAGACTCATCAAAGAAATCGAAACGTTGTTCTTTTACTTGTTCGTCCAAACTGTTATAGTGTTTGGCTTTTAAGCCGTCGATATCGCCTTGCAGAAAAAACTGTTTGCGGAAATCGGAACGCTTGATGTACAGATCAAAAGCCTTGTTGGAATATTCATCGTTGATATCCACCGGACGATAATGCGATGAGTTCAATGCACGAACCATCAATTCCAAAATGACTTTATCTTTTCTTGCTTCTTCCGGACTGCCTAATGCTGCCGCACAACGTGTTCCCAGAATGGTATAAACTCCAACGCCTAATACAACGGGAAGCGTAAATAGTATAATTCTCAATTTCTTATTCATACAGTGTTTTTACAATCTAACGAAGTTATACAAAAACCGTGCAAAGCTCAGTTAAGATGTGTTAAGCGGTTGCAATCAGGGATCAGTAACCATGTAACGAAATCGACACTTCGTTATTGTCCTGTGCTGACTTCCTCCACCAATTGAATAAATTCCGGAGTTTCCCAATTAAAACCGCCCACTTTTTCCATACTGATGCGTCCTTGCGAATCCAGTAAATAAGATGTCGGAATGGCATGAATGCCCAATTCGCCAAAGGATCGCACCGATTTCCAATACACCACATCAATACCTTTGGAGTCTACATAACGTTGAATCTTCTCAACGGGCTCATCACTTACTAATACAAAAACAACTTTGGAGGTGTCTAGCTTCGTTCGGGCTCCGGCAATGGAAGGTAGCTCACGCAAACAATCCGGACACCATGTAGCCCAAAAATTTACGAATACCGTTTTACCTTTGAATTGTTGGAGCGAAACTTGTTGCCTTTGAAGATCGGTTAGCGTAATTGTGCTGAAATCAATAGTAGGTGGAACACGATAACGTGTAACTAAAAAGAAAGCAATTCCTAATCCTGCGATTAGGAATGTTAACGTGATCCACTTGTTTTTAATCATGTTAATACGCTAACACGTTTTCGATAACAGCCGCAACTTTATCAGCGTTAGGAAGCATGGTTGCTTCTAATGTTGAGTTGAGTGGAATAGCCGGTAAATTCTCAGCGCCGATTAATTCAACCGGAGCGTCTAATTGTTCGAAACAATACTTCTGAATTCTTCCGCACAATGCTTGAGCAAAACCATTGTTGTACGGCTCTTCTGTTAGTACAATGCACCGGCTGTGTTTACGAACTGTTGCGAATACCGCCTCTTCATCAATTGGTGACAAGCTGCGCAAGTCAAGAATTTCAACGCGTCCCTGAAATTTCTTGGCGGCATTCTTGGCCCAATACACGCCCATGCCATATGTTACGATAGTAACGGTGGTTGCATTTGATGATACTTCAGCTTCCTGCACCAAGCGCGCTTTACCGATAGGAATAACATAATCCTCATCCGGTTCAACGGTTTTAGCATCTTCCGTGCCTTTGATTTTTGACCAATACAAACCTTTATGTTCCAGCACCACAACAGGATTCGGATCGTAGTATGCTGCTTTTAGTAAACCTTTCAAGTCGGCTCCTGTTGATGGATATACGACTTTGATGCCGCGAATATTACACAATACGGATTCTACACTCGAGCTGTGATAAGGTCCGCCGCTACCGTACGCACCAATAGGAACGCGAAGCACCATACTTACCGGCCATTTACCATTCGACAAATAACTGGATCGTGATACTTCCGTGAATAACTGATTCAGTCCCGGCCAGATGTAATCCGCAAATTGAACTTCTACAATTGGTTTCAATCCAACGCAAGACATTCCGACAGTTGAACCGATGATAAATGCTTCTTGAATAGGCGTATTGAATACGCGATTGTCGCCGAACTTTTGCGCCAATGTTGCAGCTTCACGAAATACACCGCCTAAACGTCCACCAACATCTTGCCCGTATAACAATGACTCCGGATGCTTCGCCATGATTTCCTGTACAGCAAACAATGCGCTGTCCACCATCACAGTTTTTTCTTTGCCAGCCGGTTCGCGCACACCTTTTTCTTCTGTGATCGGAGTAGGAGCAAAGTCGTGCGTGGATAAATCTTCAGGACGCGGATCTTCGGCTTTCAGCGCTTGCTCGTAATCACTTTGTACTAATGATTTCGCGCGTTGTTCAATTTGTTCCAGTTCTTTGGAGTCGATACCGTGCACAATTAACTGATTGCGCAGTTTCGGAAACGGATCGCGTTTTGCAGCTTCTTCCAAATCATCCCGATACCATTCTTTACGAACGCCGGATGTGTGGTGATTGAGCAACGGAACTTTAGCGTGAATTAAAAACGGACGACGTTCCTTGCGAATGATTGCAATTACATCACGAATAGTTTCGTACGAACGGAAAAAATCAGTGCCGTCAATGGTGCGTGTTTCTAATCCCTTAAAACCTTTTGCGTATTCGGTAGCATCTTGTGCACGAATTTCTTTCGCGTTTGCTGAAATGTCCCACTCGTTATCTTGAACAATGTAAAGGATGGGTAATTGTTTTAGCACCGCCATCTGAAACGCTTCTGCTACTTCTCCTTCTGTAATGCACGCATCTCCTAAAGAACACGCCATTATCGGATTTTCTCCGTTGTAATCCGGCGCTAATCCCTGCAATTCCAGATATTGTAAACCCATGGCAACACCCGTACTCGGAATTGCCTGCATTCCTGTTGCAGAACTTTGCATGGGAATTTTGGGCATATCATCCCGCTTTAAACTCGGGTGACTGTAATACGTTCTTCCGCCGGAAAATGGATCATCACGTTTCGCAAGTAGTTGCAACATGACATCATAAGGCGTAAGTCCGATGCTCAACAAAATACTGTCATCACGATAATACGCGGATAAGAAGTCTTGTGGTTTGAGTTGTAAACCCAATGCAATCTGAATGGCTTCGTGACCGCGCGAAGTAGCGTGGACATATTTCGCCGTAATTTCTTTGTTGGCTTCGTACAGCTCGGCCATTGCCTTTGCTGTGCACATTAACTCGTATGCTTTTAATGCGGTAGATACCGGCACACTTCCTGATTTTACTTTCGCTTCGGCCACGTTCAACGACATATTAATTTGAAGATCAAAAAATCGGTTTGTAAGCTAACGAAGGTAAGGATTTGAAGCCAATTGAACGAGTCCGCCGTTGCTGCGAGTTAACAAAACCTTCACATGTAATTAATGCTATGGAAATCGTTAACGCCGGGTTATGAAATAGTTTTGTGTTCGTGAAACACATAGCTCTGTTCATAC
>JAJTEY010000011.1:8972-49638 GCA_021299855.1 Bacteroidota bacterium
GCCCGCAGTGATGTTTGTTTCCGGAACTGTATCTGATGCTCAAACGCAGGAAACTCTGGCAGGAGCGAAGGTTTGCGTTAAAGGAACAAATATCGTTACGTATACGGATTTCGATGGACGTTTCTTCCTACCTGATTTACCTGCAGGTTCTTATACCTTGGAAATTTCCTACGTTTCTTATCAAGGCGAAACTGTCATTGCAGATACACCCAATCACCGTCCTGAGGTGACTGTTAGTCTGGAAGCGCGTTAATTTTTCCCAATTTCACTCCTTTTTATAATTTAAATACGCTGATTATCAGCTTTTTATCTCGTTTGTAAACTTTACGTTATGTAAACTTTATGCCGAAGCTACCTTTTGGTGTGAAATTCGTTTAAGCTCATAGGAGTTAACGGATGTTTCACTTCAATAAAGAAGGTATTATGAAGAAGGTAGCTATGCTGATGTTATTTCTGGTAGGAATGCTCAGCGCATCAATCGCACAGGAAGTTCAGTTAAAGAACGGTTTATATGTGGACGCAAGTGGCAATGCATTTACGGGTGCATTTGTTCAGAAATACGAGAATGGTTCAAAGAAAGCTGATTTGAACATAGTAAACGGCAAAGCAGAAGGCGCAGCAACATTTTATTATGCAACAGGAGAAAAAATGGAAGCCGGTCGTTTTTTGGCAGGTTTACGTGATGGTAGATGGGAAAGCTGGAACGTGGCCGGAATTAAAATCGGTGAAGCGAACTACAAGAACGGTGTAAAAAATGGCGACTGGAAAACATGGGATGATGCAGGACGTTTGCGCATGGAAATGTATTATGCGAACGGTGAAAAAATCGGTACATGGAAAATGTGGGACGAAAACGGTGTATTAACCGGAGAACGCACTTACGGTACAAAATTGTAATCGCGTTTACTAAATAAAAAAAGGGTCGGCAAATGCTGACCCTTTTTTGTTGCTTTCATTTTCGATTACGGCTCATCATAACTCACCACCACACGCTCCGTTGCCGGATGTGCCTGACAAGTAAGTACGTAACCTTGTTCAATTTCTTCTTCGGAAAGTGCGTAGTTCGCATCCATAGACATTTGACCTTCCAGCACTTTAGCACGACAGGTACAACATACTGCACCTTTACAAGCGAAAGGCGCATCTAAGTCATTTTCGATAGCTACATCTAAAATTGTAGGACCGTCTGATGATAAATCAATATTCAATTCCTGCCCGTCCATGATGATGGTAACTTTTGAAATTACTTTTCCATCTGAACTTGCCGCTTCTGCTTTCTTAACAGCTTCTTCAACTGCAGTGAAATATTCGATGTGAACCTTTTTGCTGTCAATTTTTAATTGGGACAAAACGTTCTTCACGTTCTCCATCATAGGTCCGGGACCGCAAATAAAATATTCGCAGTTGCCGGTTAAATCACCATGATTTTCAATCAACGCGGTTACTTTCGAAACGTCCATCATTCCGCAGTATAACGCAGCATGACCCGTAGGAGCATTATCATAAATGTAATGTATGCTCAAACGGTTGCTGTTACTACTTTGCAAAGCATCTAATTGTGATTTAAAAATGGTAGATGCTTCGTCGCGGTTAGCGTAATACAATGTTATTCTGCTGTTCGGCTCGCTTTTTAAAACCGTTTTGATAATGGAGAACATCGGTGTGATGCCGCTACCACCCGCAAACAGTTGATAGTGTTTCGCATTTGCCGCATTCATGTCGGAATAAAAATTCCCCATCGGCATCATGACTTCTAACGCATCGCCTTCTTTCAGCACATCATTCATCCAGGTTGAAACACGACCACCTGCAACTTTTTTCACCGCAACACGCAGTTCATTATCGGTAAGCGGGCTGCTGCAAAGCGAATACGAACGACGTAACTCTTCACCGTTGACTTTCACTTTAAACGTCAGATACTGACCCTGTTTATATTGGAATTCGGAAGCCAATGTTGTCGGAATATCCATTGCAATAGACACACAATCAGCGGTTTCGCGTTGAATATCTTTTACCTGAAGCGTATGAAAACGTGCCATAATTTGAGTTGAATTGCGCGCAAAAATAGGATTCTCAACGGGGATGAACAAAGTATGAGCCGAATTGTTTTCAGAAAGTAACGCAAATGCCCACAGATAGGCATGTGAAAATTTTGTGAGCGACTTTATCTTGAAGCGGGAATAAAATGGAAATCATACCGGTCGCTGACATTTGTCATGAAACAAAAAGACGTCGTATTAACTATATTTGTACTGAACCTTAACACAACGTTCGCACTATGGAAAATGTAATGGAATTAGAAGCGCAGTTTCAGGCCAAGATTGATCGAGGGGAGTTTATTGAGCCTAAGGACTGGATGCCGGAGAAGTATCGTAAAACGTTAATTCGTCAGATTTCGCAGCATGCGCACTCCGAAATAATAGGAATGCAGCCTGAAGGGAATTGGATAACGCGTGCTCCAAGTCTTCGTCGTAAAGCTATTTTGTTGGCCAAAATTCAGGACGAAGCAGGGCATGGTCTATATTTATACTCGGCGTGCGAGACCATGGGGATTAGCCGGGAAGAACTAAATCATCAGTTGCATACCGGTGCTGCAAAGTATTCCAGCATTTTCAATTATCCTACATTATCATGGGCGGATATGGGTGCAATTGGCTGGCTCGTGGACGGAGCAGCAATAGTGAACCAGGTTTCCTTGCAACGCACTTCATATGGTCCGTATGCACGCGCGATGGTCCGTATCTGTAAAGAAGAAAGTTTTCACCAGCGACAGGGATATGAATTGTTGTTGTCATTATGTCGTGGTACCGCAGAACAAAAGGCAATGGCGCAAGATGCTATGAATCGCTGGTGGTGGCCATCATTGATGATGTTTGGTCCACATGATGCGGAATCAGCGCACTCAGCGCAATCGATGCAATGGAAAATCAAGCGCGAGTCTAACGATGAATTACGTCAAAAATTTATTGACAAAACCGTTGCGCAAGCTGAGTTCTTAGGATTAACAATTCCTGATCCGGATTTGAAATGGAATGCGGAACGCGGTCATTATGATTTCGGTCAAATTGATTGGGAAGAATTTAATAATGTCATTCGTGGCAACGGACCTTGCAATAAGCAGCGCTTGAATCATCACGTTAAAGTGCATGAAGAAAATGTGTGGGTGCGCGAAGCAGCCAATGCGTATGCGAAGAAAAACGCGAAGAAATCAGAAACCCTTGTGGCTTAATACCCTTACCGCCAAACCACTCCGACTATGAGTTCAAATGATAATCAGTTTCCGCTTTGGGAAGTATTCGTACAAACCAAATCCGGTACACCATACAAGCATGCAGGAAGTGTTCATGCAGCCGATAAAGAAATGGCAATAATGAACGCGCGTGATTTATATACGCGTCGTAACGAAGGAAATGCGCTTTGGGTCGTTCCTTCAAATGCTATAGTTGCTTCAAGCCCTGAGGATATGGGCGCATTCTTTGAACCTTCGAATGATAAAGCGTATCGTCATCCGACATTCTATGTCATTCCTAATGAAGTTAAACACATTTAATCGCGCATCATGAGTCAAGGAATCAATTCATCCCTGATCAAGTTCGTTGTTCGTTTAGGCGATAACAATTTGATTCTTGGACATCGCTTATCCGAATGGTGCAGCAAAGGCCCTTTTCTGGAAGAAGACATAGCCATGTCGAATATTGCGTTGGATTATATCGGACAGGCGCGTGTATTGTATTCATACGCAGGTCAACTTGACGGTGGTAAGAACGAAGATTATTATGCGTACGAGCGTCGCGAGCATGAATTCACGAATGCATTATTGTGTGAAACACCTAATGGTGATTTCGGAATGACAGTTGCACGACAGTTATACTATTCTGTTTTCGCATATGCTTTATGCAATGCATTGCTGAAGAGCAAGGATGAAACATTATCCGGTTACGCCGGGAAAGCGGTAAAGGAATTAGCGTATCATGTGCGTCACGCTTCCGACTGGACATTGCGTTTGGGTGATGGAACAGAAGAAAGTAACAAGCGTATGCAGCACGGCATTGACGAATTGTGGATGTACACTCACGATTTGTTTGCTACGCTCGAATCGGATAAGGAATTAGTTGCTGCAGGGATTATTCCTGATGTAGCCGCCATGAAAGGCGAATGGTTGGAACAAGTTAAAGATGTGATTCAACGTGCGACATTGACGATGCCAGATGTTAATGCATGGCAGATGGAAGGCAGCAGAAAAGGTCGTCACACTGAAAATATCGGTTACATTATTTCCGAATTGCAATACGTCACAAGGGCATATCCCGGATGTGAATGGTAAAAAGAAACACGCGGAAACATTTTTGTTAGCCGCGTGTTTGCTGAATGGAGGAATGTATGACAAAAACGATTCAATTAAATACCACCGAACGTGATCCTGAATTGTGGGCAATTGCTGATTCAGTTGTTGATCCTGAAATTCCCGTTTTGACATTAGTGGATCTAGGAGTTGTGCGTGAATTGAAACGCATGGATAAAGGTGTTGAGGTAACGATTACGCCAACTTACACGGGATGTCCTGCAATGGACGCCATGGCTGCCGATTTGAAACGCGCATTCGAACAGAAAGGATTTGAGCCCGTTACTATGAAAACGGTTTTAAGCCCGGCATGGACAACAGACTGGCTAAGTGATTATGCGAAGGAAAAGTTGAACAAATACGGCATTGCGCCTCCTCCGAATTCAACAGCAGATAAAAACGCATTGTTGGGAAAACCAAAAGAAGTAAAATGTCCGCGTTGCGCTTCTAATTATACATCTATGATTTCCAATTTCGGTTCCACGGCGTGTAAAGCATTGTGGAAGTGCGAAGATTGTAAAGAACCATTCGATTATTTTAAGTGTATATAGCTTGTTTATACTACCGGTAGGAAGTTGTTGTATATCACATTGAGCTTGATTTATATTTTTTGTATCAAGTAATGTGGCATTCGGTTGACTACACGATAACGATTGTCATGTTTTAATCGTTTCATTAACGTTGCACTGCCAAACTGTAAGTAATCGGCACTGTCATCCAATAGAATAAATCCACCGGAAATTAAGTGCTGATCTACTTGCTCGAAATCGTGAGTGGCTGCCTCCAAGGAATGATCACCATCAATGTAAGCAAATCCTATTGGCCCGCCGAGTTGAATGTGGTTACCGAAAATATCATTACATGTTTCATTCGAATTCCACAACTTGAAAAATTCTTGCGAGGTGAATTCAAAAGAATGCGGTAATTGATGTGGTTGAAGGAATTGCATCGCATTCATGAAAGCCGATTTCATGTAGTGGTGATAATTCGCTTTAGTAATGCGTGTGCATCCGTCAATGAATGCTATTTGTTGTCCTTCTCGCGTGTAACTTTCGTAAATCCATGGATCGGTGCTAAAGAATTTGGTGTCGCATTGATGTTTTTGTAATAAATACAAAATCACTGCTGCAGATAATCCACCGTATGAGCCTATTTCAACTATGGCAACTTCTTTGGGCAAATGTTGTATCGCATAATTCATTTGAAGGATATTGCCGTTCGGTAACATGCCTTCACCGATTACCATAGAGCGAATACGACGCAAGTAGTCGTCTTTTAGCAAAGCCTCGTTACGAAACCGGTAATTGTTACGTAACCCTTGCCACCTGCGAACTAATATATTCATACTACAATATTAATGTATTAATTGGCGATAGCTTCACGCAAGACACGTAGGTGTTTTGTTTTATCGGATTGGAAATTCCATCATGTACATATCGTACCCTTCAGCCCAATAGTTCGGCTGAACTTCTTGTAATACAAATCCCGATTTCTCATAAAATCGAAATGCGTGTTGTGAAGTACGAACCATAACACGATTTATTGTTGGCATTGCGCGTAACAATTGTAAACGATGTTCCAGCAACAAGCGGCCATAGCCTTTGCCCTGATAATACGGGTGGATCAGGTCCCAACTGATTTTTGCCGTGGTGAAGTTGTTTTCGAAATTAATTCCTCCGCAACCGATGATGTGTTGCTTAATTTCAATAACGAAGTACTGTTCTATTTCATGCTTAAGATAGTGCTCGAAATCGGAAGTTTCTTCAGGAGCGAAATAACGCGGTGTTGACAGCTTTATTAGCTGCATCACATCGGCGAAATTTTGGCTACTATAAGGATGAATAATTGTTGATTGCACTTTACGAAGAACGCAAACTTAATTCAATCAGCACATTTGAGATCTACCCGGAAACTCGAGCTTCATTTGCAATAAACACAACAAATTCTCACAAATAAATATGTCGAATTAACAGAGCTTGGCAGGAAACTTTAGCTCCCAACCTCGGAAACCCTTGCGTGGTGCAGTTTCTTGTTTTAATCTTGACGGCAAATCCCTGCTATGCCGATCATATTTTTCGCTTTCCCGTTTTTGTTTGTTCCGTTCATTACGGCATATTTTGCACGCAGCTCCGGACGCCATTACAAAACCTGGTTGCTCATCGGTTGTTTGCTGCCGATTGTTTCGGTGATCATTCTGTTTTTCCTGCCGGAAAAGAAGGTGGAAGAATCCACAGCCGATTGATTACTTTTGTTGCTCATCTTTCTGATTATGAGCAACACATTCATTCTTTCCGAACAATCAGGTGCTGTGCTTCATGTAACATTGAACCGCCCGGATAAATTCAACAGCTTTAATCGCGAAATGGCTATGCAGTTGTTGAGTGCATTTACCCAGGCTGCAACAACACCATCCATTCGTGCCGTGTTGCTTACCGGAACCGGTAAAGCGTTTTGTGCAGGACAAGATTTGGGTGAAGCTGTAGATCCGAGTGGGCCGGGAATTGAGCGTATTGTGAAAGAACATTACAACGCGATCATACTGGCAATTCGCAATTTGGAAAAGCCCGTAGTTTGTGCAGTAAATGGCGTTGCGGCAGGTGCAGGTGCGAATATAGCTTTGGCATGTGATGTTGTGGTTGCAGGAAAAAGCAGTTCGTTTATTCAGGCGTTTTCGAAAATCGGTTTGATTCCGGACAGTGCAGGAACTTTCTTTCTGCCTAAACTCATAGGCTTTCAGCGTGCTTCAGCATTAATGATGCTGGGCGATAAAGTATCCGCTGATGAAGCCGTCCAGATGGGCATGATATATAAAGCATTTGAAGATGCATCTCTTTCCGAAGAGGCTTCTAAAATTGCCAATACCTTGGCGTCGATGCCTACTCGTGGTTTATGGCTGACGAAAAAATTACTGAATGAATCTAGTGTCAATAATCTTGATCGTCAGTTGGAACGCGAAGGTCAGGAGCAAGTGATTGCTGCCGGTACGTATGATCACAAAGAAGGTGTTCAGGCATTTTTAGAAAAACGCAAACCGGAGTTTAAAGGAGAATAACATGAATTTAAATTCATCTACTACTGTTGGCATTATTGGCGCAGGAGCAATGGGAAGCGGAATTGCTCAAGTGGCGGCAACTGCAGGACATTCCGTGGTTTTGTTCGATACCGCTGAAGTGCAATTGCAAAAATCAAAAGTGGCTTTGCAAGCTACACTGAATAAATTGGTGGAGAAAGGTAAATTAACTACTGGTGCTGCATCCGCTATCGAAGGACGAATTACTTACGCTGATCAGTTGGCGACATTTTCTTCTTGCGGATTAATTATTGAAGCTATCGTAGAAAACATCGACGTCAAGCGCAAAGTGTTTGCTGAAGTGGAACAAATTGTAAGCGCGGATACGATTTTGGCTTCCAACACATCGTCATTGTCCATTACTTCTATTGCTGCGGCATGTAATAAACCGGAACGTTTTTTAGGAATTCATTTTTTCAATCCGGCTCCGTTGATGCCTTTGGTCGAGGTAATTCCGGGTGTTGCTACGGATGCTGCGGTGTTCGCAGATGCTCGCGCTTTAATTGATTCCTGGGGCAAGAGCACAGTTGCGTGTAAGGATACACCGGGCTTTATCGTGAATCGTGTGGCTCGTTCGTATTACGGCGAATCCATTCGCATGTACGAAGAAGGCATTGCGGATTTTGCCACAATCGACTGGGCGATGAAAACGCTTGGCGGATTTAAAATGGGGCCGTTCGAGTTGATGGACTTTATCGGCAATGACGTGAATTATAAAGTAACGGAAACGGTGTGGGATCAGTTTTTCTACGAACCACGATTCAAGCCTTCATTAACACAAAAACGTTTGTTTGAAGCAAACATGTTCGGCAGAAAAAGCGGTCGCGGTTACTATGACTATCGTGAAGGTGCTGTGTTGCCGCAACCAAAGCAGGATGAAGTTTTAGGCAAACGTATGTTGATGCGTGTGCTGGCTATGCTCATCAATGAAGCAGCGGATACGTTGTATTTGGGTGTTGCTTCGCGCGAAGATCTCGACACGGCAATGATCAAAGGAGTTAACTATCCGAAAGGTTTGTTGAAGTGGGCCGACGAAATCGGAATTCACACAATAGTGGAACAGTTGCAAACGTTATTCGAAGAGTACGGTGAAGATCGCTATCGTCCGTGTGTGCTATTGAAACGCATGGCTGCTGCAGGACAAACTTTTTATTAACGTTATCTCTTCGTTTTTTATGATGCGTGTTGTGTTGCTGTTGTTGCTGTTACATGCAACTACTTCCTCGTTTGCGCAAACCGCCTACATCGAGGGGCAGATGAATAGTAACTCGGTAACCGTTGCACGTTATTCAGTGCCACGCATCGAAGGAACGCACGCACTGATCTATATTCCCTGTACGTTTGCTCAAAGTCAACTGAATTTTTCGGAATGGCCGAAAAACATGAACGAGTATGTGGTGGAGCAAGTGACACTGGTATATACGAAGTACCGTCAATCAGATGATTTTAATCAGCAGCAACTCAATCGTACACGCACACAACAACTTCTGAATAAAGGTGGTACGGTGTTGAAATCGCCGATGATTGCCTGGGAACAGTGTATTCAAACCGGAGCCACATCTCCGGAAGAAGGCCGCGATTATTTTCACGGATTCGTTTTGTTAGTGCGAAAGCCCATTACTCCGGAGGATCGTAAGACGGAAATAACGTACATCGATTCGTTAACACGATTATTTCGTCCCGGTGGTAGCACTACTTTTTCCGGAAGTACAACAACATCGGGAAGTACAACAACAACATCGGGAGGAAGTTCTTCAGGATCTGACATACGCGTGATGGTAGGAGCAGACGGTTCACTTATACGTATCAGCAAGAATACGCCTGAAGATAGTTTGCGTTTTATTCTTCGACCTTCTTCTCCCGGTGCGACAATTATTAATGCTCGTTACGCGGATACTGCACGAATGTCTGTGGTTGTTACCGAGCGTTTTCAGAATCATACCCGTAAACGGTATTGGAAACTGGAAGAGCACAAAGGCGGTCCTTTTTTGCCCGTAGTTACGCATTACGATTCTGTTGTAATTACTACTACCAAACGCAATAATTTCAATAACTATATTGTTGTGGTTGATGTTACGGGAAGCATGTCCCCGTTTGCGAGTCAGGTGTTGTTGCGTATTCCCAATTTTATTAACGACAGCAATTGCAGAGGTTTTGTGTTTTTTAATGATGGTGATGAAAAGAGTGGAGGCAGAAAGGAAATCGGAAAAACGGGTGGTGTGTATTGGACAGCAGCCCGGAGTTATGACAGCATCGCGCGGGTGATGCATACCTGCATGTATAACGGAACGGGCGGTGATAATCCGGAGAATGATCTGGAAGCGATCATTACAGGATTGAATAAAATTAACCCGAACTGTGAAGTAGTTTTAATTGCTGATAATCACTCTCCGCCGCGTGATTTGGCGTTATACAATAAAATCAAAAATCCTGTTCATGTGGTGTTGTGTACGGGAATTAAAACTACCAATCCCGACTATTTGTTCCTTGCACGCGTAACGAAAGGTTCTCTTCATAATCGTGATTATGATATTTACGATTTGCATTTGTTGAAGGAAGGTGAAACGATTGCCATCGGCCCTCAAAAGTTTATTGTAAAAGACAATCACTTTGTGTTGATGCAGTAGGTTTACTTGCCACTGCGGCGATTTGCACGTTCCTCTTCAAACGCTACTTCTTGTATTTTCTTTTCCCGTGCCCGGTAATTCTGTAGCGTCATGCCTTGCGGAATCAGCCATTCTCGTTTGTTTTCGGATGCTTGCATAATTTCCGTCGGTACGCGAAAGTAATCGAACCAATAACTTCCTGAGCGGTCGGCATAATGCATCACCGTACTCATGTGTTTTGTTTTTAACCAACGCAATGTTTTTTCAGGATCAAAGAGTACAGGCATAACCTCCGTTTTGTTTTGAATAATATCTGCAGCTTCTGTGGTAAGTATCGTGAAGTAGGATTTGTCTTTTAACGTGGTAACTACACCTCCCATCAGCATGGTGCGGTGTTGTATTACGCGCAGTAACCAAGGACTTTGAGGTGTTCCAACGAAAAAACAATTCACCGGTACAGCACAACGTTGTTGACGTATCAATATATTCCACGGACGATTTTTTAATACACGATGCATGGGATAAAAATGAGGCGCATGAAACGGCGGCAGTCCCCACACTGCATTATTACAATGAATTTTGCCGTCTTGTAATGTGAATATCGGTAAGCGCATGCCGGGGCGTGCCTGATAATAGGTTGCATAATCTGCAGGAATGGACCACAGATCTCCCCAGAATTTCGGCGCTGTTGCTATGGTATATAACGGCAACAAGCTCATGATAATCCTAAAGGTGATTGCTGATAATAGCTGAGCGTGTTTCGTAAGCGTGTAGATCCTGCTTCAATACTGCGTGTCGGCAACCGGTGCATTTCACGAACTTCAATACTCATAAAGCCGTAGTCGTTTACTGCAATACCTTTCACTACATAACATCCTGGCCCGCGAAAAGGAAACGCTTTAGCGGAAGGCGGGAAGTGAACCGAATCTACCCAGTTGCCGTCTTCATCGAACCAGGTGGCGAAATACATGCGCTCTCCACCGGAAGTGCTGGTGTGTTTGGTGTTGATGTGATACAACAACATGGTGACTTCACGGCGATGATTGGCTGCTAAATCTTTTGCCCGTAAAGGCAAGTCGGGAATTTCTTCGAGTAAATCAAACGGCGTACAACTTACCGTGAAGCCCAGTAATTCGAGCTCGTCGTAAGCATCTTCCAACTCGTGCGACCAAAATTGCGGTAACTGAAATTGTTGGGCTTCTACTTCAAATAAATTGGCTTCGGGTGTAGTGCGTTTATGCTCCGATAACATGAAGTGTGCATCCCAAAGCAGTGCTTTTTTCGATTGACCCGTAAACCGAAATGCACCAATGCGAATAAAAGGTCGTAGTTGTTCTACGGTAATGGATACGCGTTTCATGAAGTCGCGCAAATCTTTATAAGGACCGCCGCGCTCGCGCTCTTTTACAATCTGCAATACGGTTTGCCATTCTACGCTATCAATAAACCCGAGTCCGATAAAAATATTTTTACCGTCGGTTCGGCATAAACCTTCGCTGTTGTTAATGCAAGGCAATTGAATGATGCCGCCTTGTTTTTTCGCTTCATGCAAATACACTTCTTTGCGATAAAATCCTCCGCCGTTGTTCACTGTTGCTGTCATGTATTGCAGGGGATAATATGTTTTGAGATACAGCGCCTGATAACTTTCCACGGCGTAGCTGGCCGAATGTCCTTTCGCAAAAGCGTAGTTGGCAAAACTTTCAATTTGTCGCCAGATGCCGTTAATCGTCGATTCCGCGTAACCTTTCTCGCGGCAGTTGGAGAAGAATTTTTCTTTCACCAAATCAAATCGTGTGCGTTCGCGGTATTTCCACGACATGCCCCTGCGCAAAATATCTGCTTCCGAAAGTGTAAGTCCTGCAAAATAATGCGCCACCTTAATAACATCTTCCTGATACACCATCACGCCGTAAGTTTCTTCCAGTATCTGATACAATTCAGGAAGTTCTTTTCGCGCTTTTTCACGACGTGCTTCATCATGAAAGCGTAAAATATATTCGTGCATCATACCGCTTTCCGACACACCGGGACGTATAATGGAACTGGCTGCTACCAAACGCAGGTAATCGTCGGCGCGCAACTTGGTGAGTAACATACGCATGGCCGGCGACTCAATATAAAAGCAACCGATCGCTTCACCCGATTTTAATTGACGTTTAATTTCAGGATCGTCTTTGTATTGTTTGATGTCGTGCAAATCGAGATGAGTTCCGGTGGCAGCATACACCATATCAATGCTGTCTTTTATTTTTCCAAGACCGCGTTGTCCGAGTACGTCAAATTTATTCAGCCCCATATCTTCTGCTTCCAACATGCTGAAATGCACGGTAGGAAAGCCTTTCGGTGGAAGCATGGTAGCACTGTAACAGTTCATCGGAGCATCGGAAATAATTATGCCGCTGGAATGTACACTCAGATGACTCGGAAATCCTTTGATGTGTTCATAGTAACGCATCACCAAACGTCCCATCTCATCCACCTGATGCAACTCCCGCGCATCCTGCAATCGATTGATGTCGTCATTCGTTAATCCGAATACTTTTCCCAGTTCGCGAATAACTGCACGTCCCTGAAATGTATTGTAAGCTCCTACCAAAGCTGTCTTGTCCCAGCCGTGACGATCGAAAATATATTTCGTGACATCATTGCGTTCGTAGGAAGAAAAGTCAATATCAAAATCGGGTGGAGTAGTGCGGTAAGGATTGATGAAACGTTCGAAATACAAATCCAGTTCAATCGGATCTACATCTGTAATTCGTAACAGATACGCGACCATGCTATTGGCACCACTGCCGCGTCCTACATAAAAATAATTTTTACTGCGGGCATAGTTTACCATGTCCCAGTTGATTAGGAAATACGTACAAAATCCTAAATCACGGATGAGGTATAATTCTTTTTGCACACGCTCCAATACATTCGGAGGTGTTATACCGTAACGGTATTTCATGCCGCGCACACATTCTTGTTGTATCAATTCAAAATCTTCGGCATGCGATCCGGTAAATGTTTTTTTGTTGCGTGTAATGCCTTGCTCAAAATGAATGTTACAATCATTCAGTATACGCCGACTGTTTTCGAGTAGTTCCGGAAAAGGCAAACACAATTCCTGCAATTGTTCGGGTGTGTACATCAATTCATCTTCCCGCGCTTGCTCGTTAACGTCCAGCTTGCTGAGTAAGGTGTTGTGATTAATCGCGCGCAACAAGCGGTGTGCGTTAAAATCTTTTTTGCACGAAAAAGTAACGGGCGCCAGCAACACCAATTTCGACAAGCGCTGCCGCCACGGAGAAAATTGTAATTGTACCAATTGATGCGGACGTATACCGACGAATTCGTTCTCGCGCAATAACTGTGGCGTATCTGCTGTCCAGGGATAAATAATGTAGGCCTGATTCATTTCCGGTGCACGATTCGAAAAAGGCATTCCTGCATGTGCGTGTACGGAAAGATGTTCGTTGAGTTCCCGAAATCCTTCCGGGTTACGGGCTAAACCAATGTAACAACAAGCAGCTCCGTTCCGAAAATCGATTCCTGCAACGGGCTCCAGTTGTTGCTCCCGCGCCATGCGAATAAAATCGATACACGCAGAAGTGGAATTAATATCCGTCAGCGCCACATGTTGATGTCCTTTTTGTCGTGCTTCATCCAGCAACTGTTGTACCGACAAGGTGCCGAACTTATAGCTGTAGTAGGTGTGACAGTTTAACAACATACGCTCGTAAATGAATGTGGAGATTAAAGACGACGATGTGCCGGAACCATATTCGGTTCACCGTTAAACGGATTCGAAAAATGACCGATGCCCGTTTTGTCCATGGCTACTGCACGTTGCACGGCATCTTGTCCGTACTTGTTGCGAATTTTATCCATAGCTTGATACAATCGTATCATTGCTTCGCTGTCATCGAACAAATCAATTTGATGACCGCCTTCCACCAAATGACTGAAACGTACACCTACCAAACGGCACAACACTCGACGGTCGTACAGTTTTTCGAAAAGATCAAGCGTTGTTTCAATCAGCAAATGGTCACAAGAAGTGTATGCCACGCGTTCCTGACGTGTGCGTGTATCGAAGTCGGAATAGCGCACCGTTACCGTAACGCAGCCGGTTAATTTATTTCCCATGCGCAAATAGTAACACAGCTTTTCGGACATCGTCGTTAAAATTTCTTTCAGCCGTGTAACGTCAATCGTGTCGCGTTCAAAGGTGAGCGAAGAAGAAATCGATTGGCGATCGTGAAACGGAATAACTTCGGAGTGATCGATGCCGTTGGCTTTTTTCCACAGCACGATGCCGTTTTTTCCGAGCACACGTTCTAAAATTTCCGGAGGCATTTCCTGCACGGTTTTAATATGCTCAATGCCCATGCTGCGCAACATCTTGTAGGTTTGATCGCCAACGCCGGGAATTTTTTTTATGGACAAGGGAGCCAGAAAATTTTTCTCCGCACCTGCCGGAATTTCCTTGTGGTTGTTGGGTTTAGCTTCTCCGGTGGTAATTTTAGAAACCGTTTTGCTGGTGCTTAATCCGAACGAAAGCGGAAGTCCGGTTTGTTTTTTAATTTTTTCCCGCAGCTCTTGTGCCCATTTGTAACGGCATCACTGAATTTCGCATACGTGCCTCCGTTTCCGCGAATCACCACCGCGTGCGGACACAATTGTTTGGCTAGTTTCATGGGCATGGCCGAGTGAATGCCGTACTGTCGCGCTTCGTAGCTGCAACTGGCCACTACGCCACGATCGGAGGTGCCGCCAATAAGCACCGGTTTCCCTTCCAAACGCTTGTCCAATAAGCGCTCGCACGACACGAAAAAAGTGTCTAAGTCAATGTGTACGATAGAACGCCTGCTCATAAAATACTGTGTGTTGTGTGGTGTTGTAAAATTGACTAATTTTATGAGTCGTAAAAACTAATTATATTAGTTTGTGAATAACCTGTAATGCATTAAAAATCAGTCTTTAAGTATGAGCGGACGAATTATTTACCTCTCGAAAAACATTGCGCACCTGCGTAAGTTGCGTAAAATGACACAGGAAGACATGGCCGATGAGTTGGGCGTGAAGAAATCGCGTTTGGGCGCCTGGGAAGAAAATCGTGGTACCCCTGCGCCCGATTTACTGGTGCAGTTGTCCGACTATTTTCGTTTGCCTATAGATATTTTGTTGCGCAACGATTTAACGCGCTCCGACCAATGGCCTGCCGTTAAAGTGGGCGATCGCCGCTTGTTATTTCCCATGCAGGTGAACTCGTCCGGTCCTGATCCTATCGAGTACGTGTCGGCGAAAGCTTCTGCGGGTTATCTGAACGGTTATGCCGATCCGGAGTATGTGGGTGACTTGCCGGTGCTGCAGTTACCGTTTTTGCGTCACGGTAAGTTTCGTGCGTTTACCATTAAAGGCGATTCAATGTTGCCGTTACCTTCGGGCTCAACAGTAGTAGGGCGTTTTGTAGAACACCGCCGCGATATTGTTTTTGGTGAACGTTATGTGGTACTTACGCAGTCGGAAGGTGTGGTATTTAAGCGTTTGCATGCCGATAAAAATAAGCGTGTAGTGCAGTTGCATTCGGATAACAATACGTACGAACCATATTCCATAGCGTGGAGTGAAGTGTTGGAGTTGTGGCAATTTACGTGCGCCATCACTACCGATCTGGAAGTCCCGCAACCCGACGATGAAATCAAGCAGCTGTTGCAGCAGTTGGAAAAGAAGTTGAAGAAGTGAAACTTAAATAAACAGATTGCTCTCATGAATATTCATCATCATATCGAAGGAAGCAAAGGCCGTTTTGTGGCTGGAGAAAACAATGCTGAAGCAGGTTTTATGACCTACTCTCAGGCCGGTGCGGATAAATCATCATCGACCACACCGAAGTGAATCCGGCACTTAACGGAAACGGTGTAGGCAAACAATTGGTGATGGCCGCTGTACACTACGCCAGAGAGAAGCAGCTTAAAATAATGCCCCTCTGTCCGTTCGCTAAAAGTGTATTCGATAAAACCCCGGAGATACGGGACGTAGAGTTTTAGAAGAATGCTGCAACTTATTTAGTTGTTATACGTATATTTGAAATAAAGATACGTGTAATGACTACCAAGCTAACAATTACTTTAGAAGCAGAAATTATAGCCAGAGCCAAACGATATGCTAAAAAATCAGGGCGCAGCGTTTCTGATATTGTAGAGTCGTACCTGGCTGTGCTTACAGAGGAAGAAGAAGAAACGGAAAAGCTATCACCAAAGTTGAAGCGCTTAAAAGGTGCAATTAAATTACCGAAGGACTTTGATGAAGATGCGACTTTGCTCGATGCCATTACTAAAAAGCACGGGTAATGAAATTATTTATCGATACGAACATCATCATCGACTTGCTAGGCAATCGTGAACCTTTCAGTAAGTTCGCGGTAACCATTTTTTCAGGCGCAGAACAGAAACGTTGGAAATTATACACATCGTCACACGCCATTGCCACGGCTTATTACTTATTGAAACGCTATGGAACTGAACGGGAGTTGAGGCGAACCTTGTTAGCGCTTCTGGATCTGGTAGAAGTGATTGCTGTTGATGAAACCGTTATTCGACGAGGATTACATGGCGCTCAACCGGATTTCGAAGATGCTGTGCAGGTGGAATGTGCAAGTAAAATCAGAGGCATGGATTACATTATTACCCGCAATGTTCGCGACTTTAAAAAAAGCCCAATTACCATAGCTGCACCCGATGCGTTCTGTTTGAAGTATGCATAACGACTTGCAATAAAAAACGCCATCAACTTGATGGCGTTTTCTTTTATTAAAACTATTTCTTATCGCAACGTAATCGTGTACGTATTGTTCCCGATAGTTACGGTTGCCGTATTATCGCAGGTTCCGGTACCAAAATCAACAGTACGCATCGGACGGTTGCCGGGTGTTAACTGAAACGTCCCTTGTACAAAGTGACGACGACATCCGAATGCCATGTTACGAATTAACGGACTGGTGATGTTTACCGTAAAATTTTCGCCGCTCGCAGAAGTTCCGTTTGCTGATCCGGTGATGGAGTACATGTCATCATTCCACTGCATGGTGCTTTCGCCTTGTGTCCATTCGCGCTGACGGGAAGATGTCCATGTAATTGTACCTCCGTTAGAAGCCAGAATAACAGAGCCGTTTACGTTAATGCTGTACACCAAATTCCCGGCTGCATTGTGACCGTTATTAGTTACGGTTTTAGTTCCTAAAATCTGGTTGTCGTTCACAAAATAATTGTCAAACGAAATGGTATGCGTACTTCCTGAATCGCGGTAAGCTCCGGAGTACTGCACGATTATTTTTCCGCGTCGATTGCGTCCGTCATTTCCCGTACAATTGGTGGTGCCGAAATCAATGGTCAGCGTATCGACGTCTGCGCCGTTAATAGAATCGAAAGTAATCGTAGCGCACTGACTTAAAATAGCGTTACTGTTCGGGTCGATGCGGTAGTTTGTTAAACTTCCCGTGCGTCCTGCCTCGTCGCTAATGTTCGTAACATCGGCAAACATAGCTTCTGCAAGGGCGTTATCGCCGGCTGCGTTGGTGTCGTTGTCTTCTTCATCGCGACGGCATCCGGTAAATACAGTTGCACTTAATGCGCTAATGACTAAAACTCGGGTTAAAAAGGAATTCGTTTTCATGTGAAGTTTCTTTTGGTTGTTTCTGAACGTAGGACGCGGGGATATGGGAATGGTTTAATCGTGTCACGAAATTTTATTTTGCGTTACTCTTGCAAATTAGTGAATTCGATACACTTCAACAATTACTAATTACGAATCCTCTTGATCTCCGCACATAATATTCCTGTGGCCACAGCGGCGTTGAGCGATTCGGCTCCGGAGTGTTTATACGCCGGAATACTGATGCGGTGCGTTAGTGCCGATTGTTGTTCTTCACGAATACCGTTGGCTTCATTGCCTATTACCAATACACCTGCTGCGGGTAATTCTTGTGCGTAAACAGAATCACCGTGCATATCTGCTCCGTAAATCGATAAATTTTTGCTTTTCGCATGATGTAAAAACGTAGGAAATGTCGTGTACGAAACCGCCACGCGTGTGATGGACCCCATTGCAGCTTGCACCACCTTCGGGTTATAAAGTTCTACGCAGTCGGCACTGCAAACAATTTGCGGAATGTCAAACCAATCGGCAATACGAATAATGGTGCCCAAATTGCCCGGATCGCGAATCCCGTCCAAAGCGAGTGTCCAGCTGTTTGCTCCGGTAGCTGCGTTCCAGGTCGTGTTGTTTTGCTTCATCACGGCCAATACTTCGGCAGGAGTTGATAAGCCCGAAATACGTTCCATTTCCGCACGGGTTACTGCAGTAGAAATTCCGGATGTGATGCCGCTGGGCGAATGTTCCCGCATCCACGATTCCTGCGCATAAAGGTGTTCCACGTCCCAATCGGAGTGTAAAAATTCCATCACGGACTTATGGCCTTCCACCACAAATACGCCGTGTTCTTCCCTGAATTTCTTCTGTTGCAGGGAACGGATATAACTGATCGTGTTTTTTGACAGCATGAACTCGGCGCTTGGGTACTATATTTGCAGCAAACGTAATCTCAATCTTTCGCCCTTGCAAATCCGTTTTCATCATGCGGCAGTATTTCTACTTGTTTTCAGTGCACTACTGGGGGCTTGTCGCAGTACAAAACGTTTGGGAAAAAACGAGACGTTGCTGAAGAAGGTATACGTCGTATGCGAGAATCCCGATATTGATAAATCGGAGATGTACGGTTACGTGAAGCAAAAGCCCAATCGTAAATTGCTGGGATTGCATTGGCCGAAAAGAGGTTATTTGAAAAATGGAGCCGGATTTCCGCTGTATCTGCACATCTATAATTTGGTCAACCCGAAACGGGAAGCCAAACGCCTTGAACGTAAAAAGAGATTAGAAGCCGCAGGAAAGTTGAAAAGGGCAAAGCGTAAAACCATCGGACAAATATTGACGAATATCGGAGAACCTCCGGTGGTAATGGATTCCACAAAAACGCAGCGCACCACATTTCAGTTGGAGCAATACCTCAACAACAAAGGTTATTTCCGATCTGAAGTAACCGATACGGTAATTTATCCCTTCTTTCACAAACGTCGTCATCGCAAAGCAAAAGTGGTGTATCGTATCAAGCCGGCTCAACCGTACATGATTCGTAAAGTGCAATACACGATTAACGATACGAATATTGCTGCAATGATTTTTGAAGATTCCGCACAATCGATGATTCGTTCCGGTAAGCGTTACGATGTGGATGTCTTCGAAGCGGAAAGACAGCGTATTACCACAAGACTTCGCAATGAAGGATATTATAAATTTTCTCGCGACTACATCCGGTATTCCGTAGACTCCTCGTTGAATAGTCATCAACTTGATGTAGAGATCATCGTCGGTCGTCCTGTATATCGTATTAACGATAAAGAAGTTGTTGAGTACAACCATCCGCGTTATTCTATTCGAAATGTAACCGTGGTTACTATTTATGACGGACGTTTGCTGAAGAAAGATTCTATTCCTGTATATGATACGATCAACTATGGGGATGTATTTTTTCTGCGCGATCCGAAGTGGGAACCGGAATATCCGTATAAACCCGAAATGCTTTTTTCGCGCATATCATTTGCGGGTGGTATGTTGTATCGCGATATCGACCAGGATTCAACGTATCGAATGTTAAGCAACCTGAAATTGTTTCGTCAGGTGTTAATTGATGCACAGGATGCACCGAACAATCAATTGGATATTGAAATAAAATTATTGCCGTATTCACGACAGTCGTTTTCGGTGCAAATGGAAGGTACCAACACCGGCTCTAACTTGGGTATCGGTGGGGCGTATCAGTTTTTGAATCGTAACGTGAATAAAGGTGGTGAGTTTTTTGAGGTTCGTTTGAAAGGTGGCACGGAAGCACAACAACCGTTGACACAAGTTGATCAAACAGTTGGTGATCAGATTACGTTCAACACCATTGAGGCCGGTGCCGAGGTGAATTTTAATGTACCCCGTGCATTGTGGCCGTTTAATTTATTGCGATTACGGGGAACTGAAAATGCACGTACGGTTTTTGGTGCTTCAGCCAATTATCAACGACGCCTGGATTACGATCGCGGACTGGGGAATTTATCTTCCGGTTTTACATACGGGCGTCGAACACGTAAATCGGGTTACAATCAAATCGGTATTTATCCGTTGCAGATCAATGTCGTGAAAGTCACGCCCAAAGCAGGTTTGGAGCAATTACTGCTCAACCGGGATCCGTTGTTGCAATACCGTTTTACTGATCACCTCATTCAAAATTCACGTTTCACGTTTATCCGGAATTCGAAAAGTGGAAAGCGAAAAGATCATTTCGATTATTTCCAATTCACGTTCGAGGCATCCGGAACCGCACTTCGAAAAGTTTTTGAGTGGGCGGGTGCACAAGAAGATGATTTAGGTTCGTACCGCATCGCCGGAATTCCTTTTTCACAATACGTGCGCGTCACTACCGATTATCGTCACGTGTGGAATTTCAGCGAATACCAGAGTGTAGTCATTCGCATCAATCACGGTGTAGGTATACCGCTCACCAATTTTCCGACCATGCCGTTGGAAAAAAGTTTCTTTGGTGGTGGTGCAAACGGTATCCGGGCGTGGGAAGCCAGAAGCCTAGGGCCCGGCAGTTACAGCAATCCCGATGGATTGAATTACGCGCAGTTTGGTGATGTGCAGGCCGAGTATAACATTGAGCTGCGTTTTAAAATTACCAAAACGTTGAATGGAGCCATTTTTGCTGACGGTGGAAACATCTGGTTGTTCAAGGCCGATTCCACAAAGCCTTTAGGTCATTTCGATTTCAAGCGCTTTTTGGATGATTTTGCTTTCGGACCCGGGGTTGGTTTGCGTTACGATCTTAGTTTCTTCATTCTTCGTTTCGATTGGGCGTTTCAGATACGCGATCCTGCTCAACCTTTCGGTCAACGCTGGTATGTGCCCGGGCGACGACCGCTGGCCGGTAATTTGAATTTCGGTATTGGTTATCCGTTCTAATAAATACTTGATAATCAGTAATATGGAAGCGACTAACGCCACTTTAAAAAGGAGTGTACAACCGCCTGAAAAAAATAGTAGCTTTGCTCCCCTGAATAATTAAAAATTAGCCGGCAATGTCAAGCGCAAAAATCCGCGAAATTCTTGGTAATCAAGCTGATTACCTCCTAAATCATACCAGTAAAACGATCTCTAAAGAGCAGTTGCACCTTCCGGGTCCTGATTTTGTAGATCGCATTTTCGGAATCTCCAACCGTACACCTCAGGTTTTACGTAGCCTTCAGGCTATTTACGGCACAGGTCGTTTGGCTAATACGGGTTATGTTTCTATTCTTCCTGTAGATCAGGGGATAGAGCATTCTGCAGGTGCTTCTTTTGCGCCAAATCCTGCTTATTTCGACGGAGAAAATATCGTGAAACTGGCTATTGAAGGCGGATGTAACGGTGTTGCGACGACGTTTGGCGTGTTGGCTTCGGTTTCCCGCAAATACGCACATAAAATTCCATTCATTGTAAAAATCAACCACAACGAATTCCTTTCGTATCCAAACAAATATGATCAAGGCATGTTTGGTTCCGTTGATGAAGCTTGGAACCTGGGTGCATGCGCTGTAGGTGCAACGATTTATTTCGGCTCTGAAGAATCTTCTCGTCAGATTCTGGAGGTTGCTGAAGCGTTTGAGCGCGCGCATCAATTGGGTATGGCAACTATTTTATGGTGCTACATCCGCAACAATGCATTTAAGAAAGATGGTGTGGATTACCACACTGCTGCGGATTTGACTGCACAAGCGAATCACCTGGGAGTTACGATTCAGGCGGATATCATCAAACAGAAATTGCCTACGAACAATGGGGGTTATACCGCTGTTGGGCACGGCAAAACACATCCGAAAGTATATTCAGAATTAAGTTCCGATCATCCGATTGACTTATGCCGTTACCAGGTGGCGAATTGCTACATGGGACGTATGGGATTAATCAATTCCGGTGGCGAATCGAAAGGCGCAACGGATTTGGCGGAAGCGGTAGGAACTGCTGTAATCAACAAGCGTGCAGGTGGTCAAGGATTGATCTCCGGTCGTAAAGCGTTCCAGAAGCCGATGAAAGAAGGCGTGGAATTGCTGAACGCTATTCAGGACGTGTATTTGTCCAACGACGTTACTATTGCTTAACGCCACTTTCGCTACAACAGCGAAGTTCCATCATTAAAACAGGAACCAATGGGATGGTTTAAACGAATTAAGGAAGGTATTACCACTTCCACCAAAGAAAAAAAGGAAACACCGGAAGGCTTGTGGCACAAGTGTCAGTCTTGTAAAAAGGTGTTACCTACCAACGAACACATCGCGAATCATTACGTGTGTCCGAACTGTAATTACCACGATCGTATTGGTTCCGCGGAATATTTTGCAATTCTGTTCGATGACAATCAGTTTACCGAGTTGCATCCTGCATTGCAAAGCGCCGATCCGTTAAACTTTTCGGATACGAAAAAGTATCCCGATCGTTTGGTGGATTCGCAGAAGAAAACAGGATTGAAAGATGCGTTGCGCAGTGCAGCCGGAAAAGTGAACGGATACGATTTGGTCGTATGTTGTATGGACTTCTCATTTATCGGTGGTTCCATGGGTTCCGTTGTAGGTGAAAAAATTTCCCGTGCAATTGATTATTGTCTGGAACACCGCGTTCCGCTCATGATCATTTCCAAGTCGGGAGGTGCACGTATGATGGAAGCAGCGCATTCCTTGATGCAAATGGCGAAAACGTCTGCTAAGTTGTCGTTGATGGACAAGCGCGGTATTCCATACATTTCCTTGCTCACCGATCCTACAACAGGCGGTGTTACGGCATCTTACGCGATGTTGGGTGATTTGAACATCTCCGAGCCGGGATCGTTAATCGGATTTGCGGGGCCGCGCGTCGTGAAGGAAACAATCGGTAAAGACTTGCCGAAAGGCTTCCAAACTGCAGAATTCGTTCTTGAACACGGCTTTTTGGACGCAATAGTAGATCGTAAGGAACTGAAGCCCACGATTTCCAATCTGCTCATGATGTTTAAGAAATAAAATGCCGGTTTAGGAAAAAATAGTATCTTTGCCCCTCAATTAACATAATTATTAACAGGAATTCTTAATCCACTAACAGCTCAAAACTATGTACCTGACGTCGGAAATTAAGAAGGATATCTTCAAAAAGCACGGAAAATCCGAAAAAGACACAGGATCTCCGGAAGCTCAGATCGCCCTCTTTACACTGCGTATTCAACACTTAACCGGTCACCTCAAACAAAAGCCAAAGGACAAAAGCACTCAGCGTTCTTTGATTAACTTGGTTGGTAAGCGTAAAAGTTTGTTGGACTATCTTAAAAAGAATGATATTGAACGCTACCGCGCGATCTTGAAGAAGCTCGAATTACGTAAGTAATGGTTCACATTCAATAATACTGGAAGGCATCCCTTATCGTCAGCGGGGATGCTTTCTTTTTTAGCGACCTGCTGACAAGCTGCAATTAGAGAAAAACAAAAATTATGCAATTAGGAATTCAAAAATCATTTGACATCGGTGACGGAAGAACCATCACCCTTGAAACAGGGAAATTGGCCAAACAGGCGGATGGATCTGTAGTTGTGCGCATGGGTAACACCATGTTACTTGCAACAGTAGTATCTGCACCCGATGCAAAGCCCGGCGTAGATTTTATGCCGTTAACTGTCGATTACCGCGAAATGTTCGCATCGGCAGGACGTATCCCCGGTAACTTTTTTAAGCGTGAAGCGAAGCCGGCAGATCTGGAAATTTTAACCAGCCGATTGGTGGATCGCGCAATGCGTCCGTTGTTCCCGGATGATTATCATGCTGATACACAAATTTTAATTTATCTGATCTCTTCGGATCGCGCGATGTTGCCGGATTGTTTGGCAGGATTTGCGGCATCTGCAGCTATAGCGGTGTCTGATATTCCGTTCAACGGACCAATCTCTGAAGTTCGTGTTGGGCGTATCAATGGTCAGTTTGTGATCAATCCTACCATCGAACAAATGGCGCAGTCTGATATCGATATGATTATCGGTGCGAACGAAAAGGATATTGTGATGGTAGAAGGCGAAATGAAAGAAATTTCAGAAGCCGACATGGTGAAAGCTATCAAGTTTGCACATGATGCAATTCGTGTACAAATTGGTGCTATAAAAGAATTGGCTGCTGCTGTTGGGAAAACAGAAAAGCGTCAGTATTCGCACGAAACACATAACGAAGATTTACGTGCAAAAGTGAAGGCTGCTTGTTACGACAAAGCTTATGCTGTAGCTATGCAAGGCAATCCGAATAAATCTGCGCGTAAAGAGGGATTTAAAGCGGTGTTCAAAGAGTTTTGGGAATCACTTCCGGAAGAAGAGCGTACACCTGAAAACGAATCGTTAGCGAAAGTATATTATCACGATGTAGAAAAAGAAGCGGTACGTCGTATGATTTTGGATGAGCGTCGTCGTTTGGATGGTCGCGGATTGGCGGATATTCGCCCGATTTGGAGTGAAGTAGACTACTTGCCAATGGCGCACGGTTCAGCAATCTTTACGCGTGGTGAAACGCAATCATTAACTACTGTTACATTAGGTACCAAAGACGATCAGCAAATGATCGATACTGCGGTTATTCAGGAAGATGCTCGTTTCATGTTGCACTACAACTTCCCTCCATTCTCTACGGGTGAAGCGAAGCCTATGCGCGGAACAGGTCGTCGTGAAATTGGTCACGGTAATTTGGCATTGCGTGCATTAACCAACATTTTGCCGGAAGACAATCCGTACACAATTCGTATCGTTTCTGATATTCTCGAATCGAACGGTTCTTCGTCTATGGCTACGGTTTGTGCAGGAACATTGGCTTTGATGGATTGCGGTGTCAAGATCAAGAATCCGGTTTCGGGTATTGCAATGGGATTGATCACTGATGCAGCGGGTAAATACGCTGTATTGTCTGATATATTAGGTGATGAAGATCATCTGGGTGACATGGACTTCAAAGTATGCGGAACTGTAAACGGTATTACTGCTGTGCAGATGGACTTGAAAGTGGACGGTTTGCCATACGAAGTAATGGAACAAGCATTGGAGCAAGCGAAACAAGGTCGTCAGCACATTTTGGGTGAAATGATGAAAACCATCAGCGAGCCTCGTGCAGAATTGAAGGCGCATGCACCACGATTGGTTCAGATCATCATTCCACGTGAGTTTATCGGTGCGGTTATCGGGCCGGGCGGTAAGATCATCCAGGAGATTCAGCGTGAAACCAACACGATTATCAGCATCACGGAAGTGGGCGAAACCGGTGTGGTGGATATCGCATCTGCAGATAAAGATTCTATTGATCGTGCACTGGCTCGTGTAAAAGGCATTGTAACTGTTCCCGAAGTTGGCACGGTGTACGAAGGCAAAGTGAAAAGCATTATGCCATTTGGTGCATTCGTAGAATTCTTGCCGGGCAAAGATGGTTTGCTGCATATTTCCGAAGTAGATTGGAAGCGTTTGGAATCAATGGACGGTGTGTTGAAGGAAGGCGATATGATTCAGGTGAAACTGGTAGAGGTAGATCCAAAGACCGGCAAATTCCGTTTGTCGCGCAAAGTGTTGATGCCAAAACCGGAAGGTTATGTAGAACGTCCTCAGGGCGGAAACAATAACCGTGGTCCGCGTCAGCCGCGTCCACAACAGGAAAATAAATCGCAGGAATAATTTTCTGTAACAGATAAAAAATCCCGTCTCAACAGACGGGATTTTTTTGTGCCCAAAACCTTGCCCAAAGGCGGTTCTATTGGTTTGGTCTGATTTTTGTTTCCGTGAAACGCTTCATTTTATTGTATTTGAGGTATGTTTTATTTTAAAACGTTTCCGTAAATTTTTGTAACCTTTTCAATCGGTATGCGTTAAGCGACTAAAATCCATTAATGATCGAATATTAACACACAGAAAAACCCATAGAATGCGTCAGTTAAAAATTTCGAAACAGGTTACCAACAGGGAAACCGCATCATTAGATAAGTACTTACAAGAAATTGGTCGCGTTGATCTGATTACCGCGGAAGAAGAAGTGGATCTTGCGCGTCGCATCAAACAGGGTGATCAAGCTGCGTTAACTAAATTGGTGAATGCCAACTTGCGTTTCGTTGTATCTGTATCCAAGCAATATCAGAATCAAGGATTGAGTTTGCCCGACTTAATTAACGAAGGCAATTTAGGTTTGATTAAGGCTGCACAACGTTTTGATGAAACACGCGGTTTTAAATTCATTTCATACGCAGTTTGGTGGATACGTCAATCGATCCTTCAGGCTTTGGCAGAACAATCGCGTATTGTACGTTTGCCTTTGAACAAAATCGGATCTATCAATAAGATCAACAAAACTTTTGCACGATTAGAGCAGGAGTTTGAGCGTGAACCAAGTGCTGATGAAATTGCATCTGCATTGGAATTGTCGCCGGAAGACATCAAAGATGCAATGCGTAATACCGGTCGTCATGTTTCCATGGATGCACCGCTTGCTACAGGTGATGAAAACACCAGCAACATGTACGACGTGATGCAGAGCGACGACATGCCGAGCCCGGAAAATACACTTATCAGTGAGTCGTTGCGTAAGGAAATTGAACGTGCTTTATCCACGCTTACCACACGTGAAGCTGATGTTGTGCGTTTGTATTTCGGTTTGAATGGTGCTCATGCATTAACATTAGAAGAAATTGGTGAACGTTTTGATTTGACCCGCGAACGCGTGCGTCAGATTAAAGAGAAAGCCATCCGAAGATTGAAACATACTTCAAGAAGTAAGTTATTGAAGACTTATCTGGGTTAATAGAGCCGAATACATGTGAACCGCCTTTCGGGGCGGTTTTTTTATGGTATATCAGCTAAAGTCTTATTATGCTGTATGTTTTTCACAGATGGCTATGGTGATCAATTTGGTGGCCCGAAAGGAAAGAAGTATAAGTACAAAACATTACAACAGTTGGTGTTCATTCCAGAGCATTAACCATGGCGGACCAAGAAGCAGTTTTGCGCCAACAGTTCCGCGACTGGAAAGGCGAGTTGGAATAGGTAGATGATGCATGTATTGTGGGAATTAAACTCCGGTGCTTCTTATTTGGAATAATGTATGTATATACATATATTTGTATTCGAATTCAAAACACGATAATCATGAATCGCAAAGAATTTGTAAAAAGAAGTTTGTTGGGCGCAGGAGTTGTAGCTGCCGGAATTCCTGTAATAAGCGCAACACAAGAGGAACAAAAGGAAGTTGGATTTAATCACATTCCGGCTATAAAAGGAGAGACCATGAAAAACGCCATTATTCACCGGGCCGAAACGCGCGGACATGCCAATCACGGTTGGTTAAATTCTTATCACACCTTCAGTTTTGCACAGTACTGCAATCCGGAGCGAATGCACTTTGGTGTTTTGCGTGTGTTGAATGATGATCAGGTAGCACCGGGAATGGGCTTTGGTACACATCCTCACGACAATATGGAAATCATTTCCATTCCATTAAGCGGAGATCTGGAACATAAAGATTCCATGGGTAATGTGGCGGTAATTCGCCAGAACGACGTACAAGTGATGAGTGCCGGAACCGGAATTCGCCACAGCGAATACAACAAGAATAGCGATCAGGAAGTAAAGTTTCTTCAGATCTGGGTTTTCTCCAACAAACGTAATGTTACTCCGCGCTATGATCAGCTGACATTTAAGCCTGAAGACCGTGAAAATACCTGGCAGCAAATTTTATCACCCAATGCTGATGATGCCGGTGTTTGGATTCATCAGGATGCTTGGTTTCACTGGGGCGAATGGAGTGCAGGCAAAACCGCTGATTATAAAATTAAGAAGAATGGGAATGGTGTTTATGCATTCGTTCTTAGTGGGTCGATAACTATCGGTGATATAAAATTAAATGCTCGCGATGGAATGGGAATCGTTGATATGTCATCAATTGATATTAAAGCTGATTCCGATGCATTTGTCTTACTCATGGAAGTTCCGATGAACTAACATATATGTTCAAGTGTGAACAGTAAAGGGCGTTACGTCCTTTTTTTGTACCTTTCCGGTCCAAACCTTTACATCATGAAACAAATTTTTACGTTTATCGCTGCGTGCTGTTCTCTGTTAGCCGTGGCTCAGCCCGCCGGCTGGTCATTTGTAGTACCATTGGATATTACAAATCCGAACGGTGTTCAGGTTACCAACTATCAGGTTGGAATAACACTTAATACTGCAACACCAATTGGTGCAGGACAAATGCAAGCGACCGGTGCAGATATTCGATTTGGAAATAACTGCTCAGGTTCTACGTTATACAATTATTGGATCGAGTCGGGCATTAATACCGCTAATACCCTCATTTGGGTTAAAGTAGATACGCTGCCGGCGAATGCAACAAAACGCATTTTCCTTTATTACGGGAATTCTGCTGCAACCGCTGTATCTGCAGTTCCCGGAACGTTCTTCGGACCACATTCATCTACTGATAGTGTAGCCAGCGGTGGTGCCGGTGGAGCAACGAATTCTCAACGCGGTTTCCGTTTCTCGCCTAATCAAGATTTGATTGTAACGCATTTCGGGAAGCGTGAGCCGAATGGAACAACACGTTATGTTACTCTTTTCAATCAAACTACTCAGGCTATTATCGCTCAAACCCAAGTGGCTGGACCGGCTGCTCAATATAGCTATGGCGCACTTCCTACGCCTATTCGTTTGGTTACCGCGCAGCAATATTCCTTGCAATTATATCAAGGATCTGCTGATGGGTACTACTTTGGTGCTTCAAGTCAAATCGGACAACATTTAACTTATTTGGACATGCGTTATTGCAACTCGTGTACACAAAATACTTTTCCGACAAGCGTGTTAGGTAACTTTCATTACGGTTATCCTGATATGTGGTATTTCACACGCAATAACGGACTTGCAGCAACTCCAACTGTTGCTGTCGGCGCTTTTGTTGCTCCGACAGTTGCCGCAATCGTTTCCAATTCGGTAATCTGCAGTGGCGATTCCACTTCATTATCAGCTGTTGGTTCCGGAGGTGTTGGGCCATATACTTATGCATGGACACCTTCTGCATCATTAGCTAATCCTGCATCGAGCGCTACTAATGCTGCTCCGGGTACAACAACTACTTATACAGTTACGATCACTGATGCCTGTACTTCAACGGCATCAACAACGGTTGCTGTGACGGTTAATCCTACTCCAACAGTTAGCATTACGGCATCTTCTTCTGCAATTTGTGCAGGCGATACTGCGTTGTTAACAGCAACAAGCGGTGGAACAGGACAATGGTTCATGAATGGTAGCCCAATTGTTGGACAAACATCCACAACATTACAATCTACGATGGCCGGTGTGTATAATTACATTAAGACAAACACCAATGGTTGTGCCGATTCAGCTGCTGTTGGTCAAACAATTACCGTAAATGCATTACCGGTTGTTACAGCAGCAGTAAATACCAACGAAGTATGTGCAGGTGATTCGGTTATTTTTAACGGAGGTGGTGCATTGACTTACGTTTGGAGTAATGGAATTATCGATAATACATTTTACGCTATAACACAAACCGGCTATTACACCGTTATGGGTGTGGATGCAAACGGTTGTATGAATTCCGATTCTGTGATGGTAACTGCAAATGCATTGCCGGCTGCGAATCTGGGAGCAGACATCAACACTTGTCAAGGGACTGTAACTCTTGATCCTCAAGTCGCAGGTGCGATGTATGTATGGAATTCAGGAGATACAACACAAACGATCACCACTACAACTGCAGGAACATATTTCGTGACTGTAACTGATACTAACGGATGTGTGAATAGTGATACAATCGCTGTTAGCTTCAATGCAAATCCGGTTGTTGATTTAGGAGCAGATACAACAGTGTGCGGTGATGCAGTTATTATGAATGCGCAAAATCCGGGTGCAACGTATTTGTGGAGCACGGGTGATACCACTCAGCAGTCGGCTGCTGTTGCATCGGGAGTTTATACTGTGATGGTAACAGATAGCAACGGATGTTCCGCTTCAGATACAATAGTGGTTACGATCAATGCATTGCCTTCTGTTGCTGCAAGCGCGTCCGCTACAACAGTTTGTATCGACGATGCCAACGTGATGTTAACAGGAACACCTGCAGCCGGAACGTGGTCAGGTCCGGGTGTGAGCGGAAATTCTTTTGATCCATCTGTGGGTATTGGAACGCAAAGTTTAACTTACTCGTGTACAGATGCGAATGGTTGCACGAATACTGACGATGTTGCTATTCAGGTGAACGCATGTGTTGGCGTTGAAGAAAATGCAGGTGTTGCTGCACTGGAAGTTTATCCGGTTCCGTTTAATCAGTCAGTTAACTTGATTAACAATGGCAGCGAACCTGTAACTGTAATTGTATACGCTGCAGATGGACGTGTTGTTAAGCAGCTGCAATTGATGAGCGGCCGCACGGAGTTGAATACTGCTGCGTGGAGTAACGGGTTCTATTTCTTGCAAACTCCCGGCTCTACAATCAAATTGTTGAAGTCAGAATAATAGTGCAATTACTTGAAGAAGAGGCTGTCCGAAAAGGCAGCCTCTTTTGTTATTACTCCGATTGCCTTGCGTAACTTTGTGTGTCAATATAAAAACACATGTCATTACTTGTAGCGCCTTCATTATTATCTGCCGATTTCGGTAAGTTATCTCAGGATATTGAATTTGTCAATAATTCTACTGCCGATTGGTTTCACGTTGATGTGATGGACGGAGTTTTCGTGCCGAACATTTCATTCGGTTTTCCGATTATGAAAACATTGCAATTAGAGGCACGTAAGCCGCTTGATGTGCATTTAATGATTGTGGATCCCGACAAGTATCTGGCCGAATTTGCGAAATACAAAACGTACATGTGTTCTGTGCATTACGAAGCCTGTACGCATTTGCATCGTACCATTCAAAATATTAAATCGTTGGGAATGAAGGCGAGTGTAGTGTTGAATCCACATACTCCTATTCATGTGTTGAATGATGTTATTCATGAATTGGATATGGTGCTCTTGATGAGTGTAAATCCCGGATTTGGCGGTCAGAAGTTTATCCCGCATACTTTGAATAAAGTAAGTGCACTGAAGAAGATGATTATTGAGAAAAAACTTCCGACGTTGATTCAGGTGGATGGTGGAGTTGATCCATCCAATGCTCGTGCATTGGAAAATGCAGGTGCAAATGTTGTGGTTGCGGGTAACGCAGTGTTCGGTGCTCCGGATCGTCATGAAGCAATCCGACTAATCAAAGGATAAAATGCAATTTCCTGCATTCCGTTATTTTCTTCGTTTATATGTGCTGTGGTTATTGTTATTCGCAGCAGCACGTTTGATATTTCTATCGTGGAATATTGAAGAATGGTGGAGTGCAGGCGTATTGGAAGCCCTTGCATCTTTTGTTTACGGTTTGTATTTGGATACAGCCATGTGCGGCTACTTTATGGCATTGCCATGGCTAATGGTGGTTGTTCACATGTGGTCGCAGCAGCAATTCTGGTTGACGCTGGCAAAAATATTTACGGCATTATGGATGATCACATTAGGTTGGATAACGATCGGAGAATTGCCGGTGTACGATGAATGGCATCATAAACTGACTTTTAAAGCCATTTGGTTTTTGGGGAATCCACTGGAAGTTATACATACTGCTTCTTGGTGGCAGTTGGGTCTTGGAATTCCTGCAGTAATTGGGTTTTCTTATTTAGGAATTCGTCTATACAATCGTCGCGTGCATCCCGAAGATATCTTGCCTCGTTCGCCCTGGTGGAAACCAACACTTGCCACATTGCTGATGCCTCCTTTGTTGATGTTGGCCATCCGCGGTGGTGTACAACAAATTCCTGCTAATGTCAGTGACGCATACTATTCCAATAACAATGCATTAAATCTTACTTCGGTGAATTCTGCTTTTCACCTTGCAGCAAGTATTTTGGAAAATGCAAAAGGAGGAGAACCTTACGCATTTATGGAAAATGAAGAAGCGAATTCTATTGTCGATATACTGTACAGCGTAAATCCCGATTCAACAGTGTCGGTATTGAGTGTGCAACGTCCTAATATCGTTTTGGTCGTTTTGGAAAGCTGGTCGGCGGATTTGGTAAAATCATGCGGTGGCTACGACAGCATTACTCCATTCTTCGATTCAATCGCACAACATGGAATTTTGTTTAGCGATTGTTACGCAAGTGGAGGATTATCCGATCAAGGAATGGCTGCTGTATTTTCAGGTTTCCCTGCACAACCACGAACATCCATCATTACGCAACCCAACAAGTATCCGAAGTTGCCGTGTATTAATAAGGAACTGAAGAAAGCAGGGTACAAGAGTTCATTCTCATTTGGTGGACAGTTGAGTTATGGAAACATCCGATCGTACATGTATTTCAATGAATTTGATAAAATTATTGAAGGTGATGATTTTGATGATTCCATTCCTCAAGGAAAATTGGGCGTTGCAGATGAGTACTTATTCCGTCGTCAATTGCAGGAGTTAAAGGGAATAACGCAGCCATTTTTTGCATCTATGTTTACGCTGAGTTCTCACGGTCCTTTCGACTTTCCGATGAAACACGAATTGAACTGGGGCGGGAAGGAAAAGGATTATATCAATTCGGCGTTGTATGTTGATCGTTGTCTGAAAGAGTTTATCAATAGTGCTAAGCAGCAACTTTGGTATAATAATACCTTATTTGTTTTTGTTTCTGATCACAGTCACAATTCACCGAAAAATTGGGCATTTAACGATCCCCGCTACCGTCGTATTCCTATGTTGTTTTTTGGTGAAGTAGTGAAGGAGCAATATCGTGGTTGGAATTATACCGAAACTGTTTCTCAAACCGATCTCGCGAAAACATTACTGACACAGTTGCAACTACCTGCCGAAGATTACGTGTACAGTAAAGATGTTTTTAATCGCACCACGAAGCACTTCGCTTTTTTCGCATTTGAAGAGGGCATGGGTTGGATTGAACCCAATCGATACATCACATGGTGGGTTGATGGTCGTGTGGATCACAAGAAGTTTGTGCAGCCCGATGATTCGTTGCGATTAGGTAAACGTGGACAAGCTTATCTGCAGAAAGTAATGAACGATTACTGGTCCTATTAGTTTTGGCACAATAATAGCTGCGTAAGTATCGTTAACCTCTAAACGCTACTTCATGATTCTACGCTACTCAACCGGTAATTTTTTGAGCCATGCCAAGAATCGTCCTTCCTTTACTGCTAGCATTACTACCTTTATTCGCAGTCGCGGATAATACTGAAGCCAATCTTATTTATGCTTATCACAAGAAGCAGAGCGACAAGCTACTATTAGTGTTGCGTTTGTTCGATGACGGCACTTATCAGCATACCAAATACACCAACAAAAAAATCTATCACGATTACGGCACCTACACACAACGTCGTAAGCGCATCACTTTTGTAAGCGAGAATAAAAAGCGTGGTTTTACTTCTGTTGCCGGCAAAACGTATTTCGTTTCAAAGCAAGGATTGCATAAGAGTCGTATGGATATGTTGTTGGGGAAGAATGAAATCATGCGCCCGAATGATGAAGAAGTGTATGCGCGCGACTGGACGAATAATCCGTTGAGAAAACCGGAAGAACAGCATCCTGATAATTCAGGTACACTTGTTAAGGCACCTGAAACTCCCGCTGCTCCGACAAAGACAAAAGAAAACAACTACGGTTATGAAGCCGGATTTGATGCTGCGGCATGGGTAAAATCGTATTACATCGGTTTAACGGATAAATATGTATCGCCTTTCACGCCGATTATCGACAAACATTATTGCGGGCCATCGTGTTACTATACAGTAATCAACGGACAGCGGATAGAGTGGGATGGAGACACAGCGCGCGTAGAATTGTTTAGTGAATTTGAAACGGTGATCCACGAAACCGTTCATCATTGTAATGGTTTTGGGAATGCACTTATTCAACCCGGAATTATTATTGATATGAAACGCTCTGAACGATTTAAGTCTGAAGAAGTAAAAGCGATCATACCTGCAGATGCACCGAATCAAATATTCCGATACAAAACTTACATGGGTGAAGGCGCGGGTGTGAGTTCCAATGTTGATGGAATATTCGGATTGATGGATGAATTTTCTGCGTACCAGAATGGTTGCACAGCCGCAACATTAGCAGCGGAAAAAGCATTTTCCCTGGGTGATGAAAAAACGGGGAAAGCTTTATTAGGACAAGCTCGTGGAACGTACTTTGCGTACTTTGAGTTCTCCTTGTTTATTGCTTGGTACCTTGAATTTGCGGAGCAATTTTATCCGGAGATGTACAAGAAGTTCATGGCGAATAAAAATTTGCGAGTGGCATTTACACTTAATGAAATGGTGTATATGCAAACGTTACAGAAGATGGATACACTGGCAAAGACTCCCGGAGCGTATAGTGTGTATGATGGTTTTGCAGGAAAAGAGCTGGAAAAGCATCAGGCAACGCTGAATAAATTTCGCGTTAAAGGAGTAACGTTGTCGAACTACAAGACATTTATTACCGACTGAAGTGTGTTCAAGTGACGTTTCCATCCACACTTGCATCTATAGCCGAATACTAAAGTGCGTAATCTCTGAGATAATTAAATCTCGGTAATAGGTCGCCATTTTTACAAATGCTCCCGCGCTCGATGAGACCGTCGGGGTCGTTGCCTAACAATGCGGGAATCACTTTTTCCAGCAACTCTTTTCCATAACTTTCCGATGCATCTCGAGGTAACTCGCAGGGTAAATTATCAACGGCCATTACGGTTATTGCAGAATTCTCGAATGGCTTCTCCACTGCAGTTTGAGTTTGCGGATTGTATCCATAGAATGGTTCGGTAATGCTGGATGATTTGGTGGTACTCGGAATAGAACCGTCGATATCACATGTTACATCAGCAATAACACTTACGCGGAATTCAGGACCTTTCATTTCTGTTTTTTCAAACAACCTCGGCGCACGCGGATCCCAGAATGAGCAATGTATCAGCAAGTCACAATGAGGTGTGAATTTGGCAAATGTGCTGCGGAATTGTTCAGGATGTTTGTAGAAGCGATCTCTATCCCAAGGAGCCCCATCTTTCGCTTCGTTATAATCGTAAGAATGTAACTGCGTGTACACAGCTTCACGGAACGAATAATGTGTGAATTCATATGGCGTGATGCGGCGAATGTGCAGCAATCCCAACAATTCAATAGCTCCGTTGGCTACGCGTCCGTTACCGGTAACGATCATTTTCATGTTCGGCAACTTCACTTTCTTTAATTCTTCTTTCAGCTCCACCATATCACGACATTGATAGGCCGGCTTTAAATCGAACAATCCAAAGCGCAATCCGTATCCACGCAGGCCATTGTAAGCGCCTACAATTCCCGCGAAGTGACCAAATCCGATAATGCGATTAAAGTCCGGGTCTGTCAGACATTCATAGTCGATCATTTGAATTTTCTTCGCAATTAAAGCATGCATCAGTTTTTGATTGTGCGGTTGCTTTTTGATCGTATGCGAAAAGAAAAAGTATTTTTTACCGGCGATCAAACTGGCGATTGGGACTTCCTTAATGCCCAAAAGCACGTCACAGGTAGACAAATCTTCCTGCAACTGTACTCCCGCCGCACGATATTCATCATCCGAAAAGCCTCGCCAGTCGCTGGGTTGTACCAAAACTTCCACTCCAAATTCCCGCTGTAAAATGACACATTGTGCCGGCGTAAATGGAACACGTTTATCACGGGGAAGTTTGCCTTCGCGAAGGATGCCGATTTTCATAAGTTCAGGTTTTGTGCAGAAAGCGCAAAGATACGTCTATGCGGAGATAGTTAAGGATTCAAAAGAACGTATGCACTCCTGTTTTTATTGATAAAAATCAACGCTCATTTGCACTACTATTCTACCTTTGTGCGTTATTTAAAACACCATCCACATGGGGCATCATTCCCATTCCTTACATTCTAAAGTAACCGCAGCCGGTTTACTTGTCACCCTGGGAATTATTTTCGGCGACATCGGAACATCACCGTTGTACGTATTAAAAGCAATTGTCGGAGAAGGGCCGATAGATAGTGACACTGTTCTCGGTGGCTTGTCGTGTATCATCTGGACATTGACATTGCAAACTACCATCAAATACGTGTTTCTTACACTGAAAGCAGATAACAAAGGTGAAGGTGGAGTTTTCGCTTTATACACTTTAGTGAAGAAAACTAAAGTGAAGTGGCTGTTGTATCCTGCGTTAATTGGCGGATCAGCTGTACTTGCAGAAGGAATTATCACACCGCCCATTTCTGTTTCTTCAGCTATTGAAGGATTGCGCATGACGGAAACATTCCGTGATATTCCAACTGTTCCAATTGTAATAGCAATTATTGCTGCGTTATTTTTTATTCAGCAATTCGGTACCAATTTTATCGGGAAGTTTTTCGGACCCGTGATGTTGTTGTGGTTTGTGATGTTGGGTGTTTTGGGTATTGCAAATATCTCTCACGGACCTGAAGTTCTTAAGGCATTAAACCCTTATTACGCTTATAAATTATTGGTGCTGCATCCGGGTGGATTCTGGATTTTAGGTGCCGTGTTTTTATGTACCACAGGAGCGGAAGCATTGTATTCGGATTTGGGCCATTGCGGTAGAAAGAACATTCAGACCAGCTGGATATTCGTAAAAACGATGTTGATCTTAAATTATTTCGGACAATCAGCTTGGTTGATAAGTCTTGAAGGTCAATCGTTAGATGGTAGAAATCCATTTTATTCCATCATGCCCGAATGGTTCTTGCCTGTTGGTATCGGTATTGCTACCGTTGCCACCGTTGTTGCGAGTCAGGCTTTGATCAGTGGGTCGTTTACGTTAATTAACGAAGCAATCCGACTGAATTTCTGGCCGAAAGTAAAGATCAAGTATCCAACAGAAACCCGTGGACAACTTTACATTCCATCAATCAACTGGATGCTGATGATCGGCTGTATCGCTGTTGTATTGTATTTCAAGGAGTCTGCGGCAATGGAAGCAGCTTACGGCTTGACGATTATTTTAGGTATGCTCATGTCATCACGATTATTAACGTATTTCATGCGTATTCGCCGCTACAATATGATTTTTATCATCGGATTTGTATTGGTGTATTTGGTGATCGAGAGTTCGTTTTTTGTGGCGAATATGAGCAAGTTCACACACGGTGGATGGATGAGTTTGTTGATCGCATTTGTGCTGTTTACGATCATGTACAGCTGGCAACAGGCACGTAAAATCCGAAATCGTTATTTGGAATTTACCAAGTTGGATCAATACTTACCATTGTTGGATCAGTTGAGTAAAGATGTGACCGTAAGTAAATACAGCACACATTTAGTGTATCTCACCAGTGCTAATCAGCCGGATGAAATTGAAGCGAAGATTATTTATTCCATTATGCAGAAGCAGCCGAAGCGCGCTGATATCTATTGGTTCGTGCATGTGGATGTTATGGATGAACCTTACCGCATGGAATACAAGGTAACGGAGATCATGAAAAATGATGTTATTCGAATCGACTTCCGATTAGGTTTCCGAATAGCACCGCGAATTAATTTAATGTTCCGTAAGGTGGTGGAAGATTTAGTAGCGAATCATGAAGTGGACATTGTAAGTCGATACGAATCGTTGAGCAAGGAAAAAGTGATTGGTGATTTCCGATTTGTTGTAATCGAAAAACACATGTCCTATGACAATGAATTCCCGGTAATGGAAAAGATCTATCTGGATATTTATAATATTCTGAAGTTCTTCAGTATGTCGGAAGAAGCTGCATTCGGACTTGATACCAGCTCGGTGTATATTGAAAAAGTTCCGATAGTTATAGCTCCGGTAAAGGAGTTGAACATGAAGCGGGTAGAGTAGTAGTTAAGAAGGTAGCTTGGATGAGCATAATGTACATTAGTGCGGTTCTGAGGGTAATAAGTTGTTTTTTCATGGCTCATTAGTTTTAATTAATGTGTTAATATTCGTCGTTATTCGAAATGAGCGGATGTACTACTTGGTGAAAGCCACTTTTGACTTGGTAAAACTAATTACCCCGTTAGATCTATTTATTTTAATAATTATTTTATCTTGCGCGTACTAACCAACAATTCAAATAAAAATGCTCAAGAAACGATTTGTAATTGATTTTGAAGTATTCAATCTCATGTTACGTGAATTGCGTTTAATCAAAAAGGAATTGCGCAATTTGAAACAAGGTGCCGGATCAACAGCGAACGCGAAGGCTCCGGCTGCGAAACGCGAAATTTCCGACAAAATTTATACGCCGGATGTTTTAAAGAAATTGAAAATTACTGCTGCTACATTAATCAGTTATGAAAAGCAGGGATTGTTGACGTACCACAAAGAAGGTCGTAACAAAGTATATTCAGAAGCGGAAGTGATGGCCTTCAAGAAATTGAAAGGTCGTGGAAAGCGTCTGAAGAAGACAACTTTGGCTGCAGTTAAAGGAGGTAAGTAATTTACTTCATTACATATTTAAAATTCTGCCGTAATACGGCAGAATTTTTTTTTGTTCTGTACCAAAGTGGAACTTCTCACGTTATACAATCAAATCTCAATCATATTGCACATGCTAAAATGGATTTTTGCCCTGCCGGTGTTCGGTTTACTTGCTTTTTCCGCTAGGGATAACGCTCTTTCACTGGAGCAGGCACTTGCCGAAAAAAAAGTCGAACTATCCGTATTGCCTTATCATTCGTATGAAGGTGACGGGATAAAGATTAAAGTAAAAAACCTAACCAAAAAATCGTTGAAATTGCGTTTGACCCGAGGATCTGCTTTTGTTCCGGATGAAGACGATGAGCAAACTTTAATTAACAGTAATGATGAATTGTTTGCACTGGAGGGTGGTGCATTCAAGAACTTACAGTTTTTTGGTTATTGCACGGAGCTTACGGATAGAAGTCCGGGTATGAATAGTTCGTTTACTTTTCGAGCGCCGGCGAATTTGAAATTACAGCGTTTACTGCACGTGGTGGATTCTTTGAAAATTAAAGATCAAGGAACAATTCAACATGCGATTTGGTGTGTCACCAATAATGAAAACATTGGTTATGTGGGAACGGATAATCCTGCAACAACTAAAGCGTTGCGCTCAACGTTATGTCAACTCACAGGACAAAAAGATGTTTGGTACCATACGCGTTCCGCTATTCGTCAGGTTCCGGGCGAACGCATGACGGTGGTTCCAAAAGTTATAAGTGGAGATATTTCTTTTATTGCAACTGAGCCCGTTGTAATTAAGGGAGTGATTAAAGATTCTACCGGAAAAGTATTGGTGACTAATCCGAATACGATGAGTTGTCCTAAAGGTAAGGTGACGTTTGAATTTAAGATGCAAATTCAAGGCTGGGCTCCCGGCACGTATTATGTGGTATATACCAATAATGATAATGAATTGATTAATCAGGAATTTAAACTGTAATTAATGACGGTATGCATTAGAGGCGTTAAATTCTTAGAATCAATTCTTTTCAAATCGATTCAAACATCCAACTGTCAAATTCATCTTGTAAGAAGCTGCCAATGAGCATTCTCCATATTTCTTACTGGAGGTTAAGTGCTCTTATTTTATCGGTATTCACCAGATACTTAGCAACCGTCTTCACCGCCACTGTGGTTTATTAAGAAAAAGGAATTAATCCCTTAGTTCTGTAGGGTTAATTAAGTCTAAGAAATTTCATTCACCGATAAACCAAATAGTATAAGACTTGGTTTGTCGGCTCGATCTTCATTTTGTTGGAACAGATATTTTGACCTACTGTATATTTTATTAAATATACAGTAGGTTAAGATTCCCAATTTTAACGGTTGATTATCAACAGACCAGTGCCTCTGTCTTGGTCAGCAATCACGGAATATGTGTACGTCCCGTTGCTAAGTGGTGTGAGATCTACAGTGATAATTGATGGAGCAACAATAGTATTTAAAGCTTGCGATATTACTAACTTCCCTTGTAGATCTCTAATCTGTATAAGCGCACCATTGGTAAGGGACTTTTCAAAGCTGAAGCAAATATTATCATTAGTAGGGATGGGATATACTGTCATACCTGCAATCGCTTGCGTTTCTTGAATACCGACAAGTATAACGTTTACAAATGCAGTGTCATTATTTAGAATTGCATCGCTTGATTTTGAAGTCCACACATACAGTACGTCATTCCCTGAGTATGGTGGTAAGAGTTGAGTTGAGAATGTAAAGTATGCAGAGTCTCCCGGATTAATTAGAGGTCCGTTGTATTGTTGAGTTACAATTGTGGGGTTGTTGCCAAGCTTGTAATTCACGTCTATACTGTAGTTATCCGGGAAGTTGCCGTAATTCTTGATATAGCAGGAGACGTTAGTAGGGCCCGGTATGGTTGAGTTATTACTCGGAGATGTAATAACAGAAACACCTACATCTTCAGGGTTAGCTTTTTGATAAGAGAGTCCTATAAAGAAATCACAAATCTGGTAATCACGATAAGTTGACCAGTACGAAGAGAATACTTCGTAAGTTCTG
>JAJTEY010000078.1 GCA_021299855.1 Bacteroidota bacterium
ATTGATCCGTAATTGCAGCATTAGCGGAGGCAGCAAATTTATCTTAGCGCAAAGCGATTATGAAACCTGCTTCAATCATGTGGATTGGTCGCTACCCATGGAAACTGCGTTACGGTCGTCTTTATTAAAACTACCTGCAACAATTAACGTCATCACTGAAGAAGATTTGAACGAAGGCAACAATCGTTCAATACTTAATGCGAATAGTTTTTTGTTTAGACGCTGGGATCTGATGAATGACGAACAACTAAATCCGAATTATTTCAAGATGCGGCACGGCCTATATCAGCCGGCCCCGTTGCAATGTACACCTTAGTGCTGAAGCGGACGCTTCTTGATCATTCCGCCTTTGGTGTCTTTAATGCTGTTCATCACAACAAATGCAAAAGGATCAATTTTTTCGAGTTCCGATTTTAATCGACTTACTTCCAATCGCGTCACTACTGTAAATACAATTTTAATACTGGTGCGATCTCCTGTTTTTCCATAGCCGCGTTCACCATTGTAGATGGTAACACCACGCCCCATTTTCTCCGTAATCATTTCTCGCACCTCATCGTATTTCGGAGTGATAATTGTAACGCCGGTATATTCTTCAATACCCTCAATAATAAAATCAACTGCCTTGGATGCAGACATGTAGGTCAATATCGAATACAACGCTATTTCCAGCGACAATACATAAGCCGCCACAGAGAAGATGATGATATTGATAATTAAAATAATATCACCGATTGTAAGTCCCGATGTTTTACTGATGTTGATCGCCAGCACCTCTGTTCCATCCAATACACCACCGCCACGAACGGCGAGGCCGATTCCTAATCCTAAAAAGAACCCTCCGAATACGGCTATGAGCAATTTGTCCTGTGTAATTTGCGGATACGGAATGAACGCTACGGCCAACGATAACAATCCGATTGCAATTGCGGTTTTTAACGCAAATTCCTTACTGATCGTTTTATACCCTAAAATGATAAACGGAATGTTAACCGCGATTAGTAATATGGGCAAGGAAATTTTTGTCACCTCTGCAATGATCAAAGAAATTCCGACCGCACCACCGTCAACGAAATTGTTGGGCAAAATGAATCCTTTTAATCCGAATCCCGCAGAACACACACCCAAAACTATTAATCCATAACTCTTTAGTCCGGAAATAAAAGTTATTCGCAGTCCTCGCCATTCTTTCGCCAACTGAAACCGACTGACTTGACCATCGCGACCGGCTTTAACCTTGGCACGAAGAAACACGTTGACAATCATTCGGGCTACCAAAGAATTCATGGTGTTGAAGATAGGTAAATCGTTGCGGTTACAACAAACAACAAAGCCATGACGTTTCCATCATGGCTTTAATTTTTACAAAATTTAAGATTATCCCTTCAACGCTTCCGCTCCACCAACAATTTCAAGGATTTCATTGGTAATTGCAGTTTGACGCGCCTTGTTATATGTAATCTTCAAATTACGCAACAAGTCTTTTGCGTTGTCCGTTGCTTTGTGCATTGCTGTCATACGCGCACCGTGTTCTGATGCAAACGAATCTAACAATGCCTTGTAAAGCTGTGTTTTCAACGACCGCGGAATTAAATCCAATACAATTTCTTCTTTGCCCGGCTCAAAAATATAGTCTGTTTTTGAAGCGCCTTCACTTGCAGAAGGAACAACAGGAAGAAACTGCTCTGCTTGCGTAACTTGCACTGCAGCATTCTTAAACTGGTTGTAGAACAACACTACTTTATCAAACTCACCATCCGCAAATCCTTTCATGATGCGTTCTGCAACCGGAGCTACATTTACAAACTTCAGATTATCGAATAATTCGCTGGTGTTGCCCAACTCCGGAAATGCAGGAGTGTATGTTGTTTTGCGGAAGATATCATTCCCCTTTTTACCGATACACAAATAAGAAATCTGAGCGCCGGCATACTCTTCGCGTGCCGCACGTGCTGCGCGCTTAATAACCGAAGAGTTGAACGCACCGCACAATCCGCGGTTTGAAGTAATGACTACCAACAAAACTTTTTTCACTTCGCGTTGACGTGAATACACGCCTTCGTTGCTGTCAAGACTTGAACTTAAGTTCTCCAATATCTCGCGCAACTTATTCGCATACGGACGCATTTGCGTAATAGCATCTTGCGCACGACGAAGCTTTGCAGCGGACACCATCTTCATTGCAGAAGTTATCTGCTGTGTAGATGACACCGAAGTGATTCTGTTACGGACTTCTTTTAAGCTTGGCATATCAATGCATTAAAAGAGTGTGATCCGAAAATCACACTCGTGTTTTGTGGCTTAATATTTAGCTGTAATTTCTTTTGCTGCTGCTTCAATTGCTGAAGTGTGTTTGTCATCCAGCTTACCGGCCTTCAATTCATTCATCACGTCAGCGTGTTTGGTACGCATGTATGCAATAAAATCTGCTTCAAATTCTTTCACCTTGTTCACAGGAACATTACGCAACAAACCTTTTGTTCCGCAGTAAATGATAGCAACCTGATCTTCCACGCGGAATGGAGAGAACTGACCTTGCTTCAAAATTTCTACGTTACGTGAACCTTTATCCAATACCGCTTTTGTAGCAGCATCCAAATCAGAACCGAACTTCGCAAACGCTTCCAATTCGCGATACTGCGCTTGATCCAGCTTTAATGTCCCGGATACTTTCTTCATCGACTTGATCTGTGCGTTACCACCTACTCGCGATACGGAAATACCTACGTTAATTGCAGGACGAACACCCGAGTTAAATAAGTTCGACTCCAGGAAGATCTGACCATCAGTAATCGAAATTACGTTGGTAGGAATATACGCAGATACGTCACCTGCTTGTGTCTCGATGATTGGAAGTGCTGTTAACGATCCTCCGCCTTTTACCAATGGACGAATTGATTCAGGTAAGTCGTTCATTTGACTTGCCACTTCGTCAGATGCGTTGATCTTAGCCGCACGCTCCAACAAACGGGAGTGTAAGTAGAATACGTCACCCGGATAAGCTTCACGCCCCGGAGGACGGCGTAACAACAAGGAAACCTCACGGTAAGCAACCGCCTGCTTCGACAAGTCATCATAAATAATTAATGCAGGACGACCGGTATCGCGGAAGAATTCGCCCACCGCAGCACCTGCCATCGGAGCGTAGAACTGCATCGGAGCAGGATCAGATGCGTTTGCAGCAACAACAACAGTGTATGCCATTGCGCCGTTTTCTTCCAATACGCGTACTACGTTTGCAACTGTAGATCCTTTCTGACCAACAGCAACGTAAATACAATACACAGGCTGACCTGCTTCGTAAAATTCTTTCTGATTGATGATCGTATCAATACAAACCGCTGTCTTTCCGGTTTGACGGTCACCGATTACCAACTCACGCTGACCACGTCCGATCGGAATCATTGCGTCAATCGCTTTGATACCGGTTTGTAATGGCTCGTTTACAGGCTGACGATAAATTACACCCGGAGCTTTGCGCTCGATTGGCATTTCATACAAATCACCTGTTAATGGGCCTTTTCCGTCAATTGGATTTCCGAGTGTATCAACAACACGACCCAACATACCCTCGCCAACTTTGATCGAAGCGATACGATTGGTACGACGCACTGTTGAACCTTCGCGGATATCCGAAGAAGAACCCAACAATACAGCGCCTACGTTATCTTCTTCAAGGTTCAATACGATGCCCTGAAGACCGGTTTCGAACTCGATCAACTCACCGGATTGAACATTAGAAAGTCCATAAATGCGAGCGATACCATCACCCACCTGAAGAACTGTTCCGATTTCTTCCAGTTCTTTTGCTGATTTGAATCCTGCAAGTTGTTGTCTCAGGATCGCGGATACTTCCGCCGGTTTTACTTCTGCCATATTGTTGACGTGTTAAGTAACGTTTGTCTTTAAAAATTATAATTCGCTGATGTATGGGTTTTCACTGAAAGCACGTTCCATATTACGGATTTGACGCAATAACGAAGCATCAACCTGCTTGTCTCCAACCGTTAATACGAAACCTCCGATCAATGAAGCATCTACTTTTTCTTCCAATAGAATTTGCTGGCCGCCCGAACTTTCAGACACCAACTTTATTACTTGCTGACGTAATTGATCATCCAGACCGACTGAACTTACAATTACCGCTTTCAAAATTCTCTTGTGCTTGTTGTATTGTGTTACGAACGATTCCGCAATAGCTTCCAACTGTGACTCACGGCGCTTACGGGTAATGATGTCCATGAACTCGCTGGTGATCACGCCGATTTTTCCACCGAAAATCGCTTTCAGGATTTCCTGCTTCTTATCTGTCTTAATCACCGGACTTCTAAGCATCACTTCCAGTTCACGCGATTCGCGAATAGCAGTAAGCACTGTGCTCATATCCTCGAAAACCTGCTCCAACTGCCCTTTTTCAAGAGACAAGTCGATCAGTGATTTCGCGTAACGATGCGATACCCGTGTTTCTCTCATGATCTTAGTTGAGCTTTACGTCTTTCATTAAATCGCCAAGCAATTCTTTTTGCTTGCTTTCTGCAGCTAATTCGCGCTTCAAAATTTTTTCCGCCACGTCAATTGACAACTGCGCCACTTGATTTTTCAAATCGGTGATAGCGGCCATTTTTTCGTTGTGAATAGTTTCGCGCGCAATAGCCAGCATTTTATCCGCTTCTTCTTTGGCTTTGCTCTTCGCTTCACCAACGATAGCGTCTTTCATGTCGCGAGCTTCTTTCATCATGCGATCTCGCTCCTGACGAGCCTCTGCAATGATGCGCTCGTTATCTGCCTGCAACGCCTGCATTTCTGCCTTAGCGCGCTCTGCAGATTTCAATGCCTCTTCAATAGATGCTTCACGCTCGTGAATCATCTTCAGAATTGGACCCCACGCAAATTTTTTAAGAAGGAAAAGAACAATCAGGAAGGTGATACTCATCCAAATCACTAACCCGATATCCGGCATTACTAATCCCATAACGTTTTGTTTTGTTGGTTGATTTTATTCTTTTGTGTTTAACCTTCGCAGTAGCACCGCCGACCAACCGTCGGCGGTTTTTACTGCAAATTGATTTTGAGTGTCTGTTACTTGAAAGTAACCAACAGTCCAACAACCATCGCGAAGAAGGCAGCACCTTCAACAAGAGCGGCTGTCAAAATCATGTTAGCACGGATATCACCGGCAGCCTCAGGCTGACGAGCGATTGATTCCAATGCACTACCACCGATACGACCGATACCCATACCGGCACCTAATGCAGCTAAACCTGCACCAAGCGCAGCGATACCGTGACCGAGGCTTGCTTCAAGAAGAAGATTTGACATCATTTTGATTTTTATTTAGGTTAAACAATTACTAATTAATGCGCAGCTGCATGTGCATGATCGTGCGCGTGATCATCATGATGATGTTCCTCAACTGCTGATCCGAAATAGATCGCAGATAACAACGTAAATACATACGCCTGAAGAAACGCCACCAATAATTCCATTACAAACATGAACACCGTAAATGCGATAGACACAACAGATACGCCAAGACCTGCTGCAACATTCTGTCCTTCATTTCCGAAAATGAAAATCAACGAATAGAACGCCAATGCGATAATGTGACCTGCAGAGATATTCGCGAACAATCGAATCATCAATACGAAAGGACGCAAGAAGATGCCCAGAATTTCAATTGGCGTTAAAATGATCAATACGAACGCAGGAACACCCGGCATTGCAAAAATGTGCCTCCAGTAGTGTCCGTTACCGTTAATCAATGTGATGATTAATGTAATGGTACTTAATACCAATGTCACTGCAATATTTCCTGTAACGTTTGCACCGCCCGGGAAAATTGGAACAAGCCCCAATAAGTTAGCGAAGAAGATGAAGAAGAACACCGTTAACAAATACGGCATAAACTTCGCGTACTTCGGACCTATGCTTGCTTTCGCTAAATCATCACGAATAAAAATAATGAAGGGCTCTACCCAAGACTGCAAACCTTTCGGTGCCTGACCCGGACGCTTCTGATATGCTTTCGCAACAGAGATAAATACAAACAACATCAAACCGAAAAGCATCAGAATCGTTACGACGTTTTTCGTGATGGATAAGTCGAGCAGCTGAAGTGT
>JAJTEY010000012.1 GCA_021299855.1 Bacteroidota bacterium
TAGGAAACGGTAAGGTATTGATATCCTTCACCAATGCCCGTTCCTGATGCTGATGAACTTTTCCGTCCCGCAATATGACCGTTCCCGCAATCTCGGGCCACTCCATATTTCCGGTTTGAAAATGTTGTACCACCTCCAACAACGTTTCTTCACCTTCCCCAACGATCAACACATCCGCACCAAAGGTTAAAAATGCTTCCGCGTGATTCCTAACCTCCGGACCTCCCAAAATAATGCGTGTATGTTTTAATGCGGAATCATTCTTTATGACCTTAATTAATTTCAGCACATTCAGTTTAGTCATCAGATTCGTGTAAATCGCGACTACGTCAAACTGCTTATTCCGAATGTGCGTGAAGTGATCATCAAATCGAGAAAACGTGCTATCGTAAACTTCATGATCGACCTTGTGTTGGTCCAAATACGCCGATAAATAAAGTATTCCAAGAGGAACATACGGCTTCATGATCGCCTGCTCTTTCGGATCTTCATTCAAATAATACGCATGTGTCAACAACACTTTCATGATACACGTGGGATCAATTCAATTACATAATGATCAGCAAAATCGGCTTGAAATTTAAAATGTGCCAGACCTCGATCCAATGTACGCAATACGCCAAACATCGCAGGCTTATTTCTGAAATACGGATTTAGGTAAGAAGGCGGAACAAAAAGACCGATTGGTTTAACCGCACCCATTCGAAAACTCGCACTAAAAAATCCATAAAACTCCTGTGGCGAGTAATACCAGGTATTAATTATCTCACCTGCAACATGCGCCGGGACAGGTTGAGAAGACTTCCTCGACCAAGCACGCTTGGCCTTTAGCGAAAAGTATACTTGTTCCCATGTGCAACTTTTACCCATAACAATCGCAATAAAACGACCATCCGGTTCGATGCGCGCTGCCAATGCAGGGGACAGACGGGTTAATTGTTGTGGGCTAAGACAATTTAGTCCTCCGAAGTTAGAAAAAATTAAATCCGCACTGATGTCGGGTAATTGCTCAGGATGGGTAAGATCAGCCTGCTTAAAAATAATTTGTTGCAGGTGTTCGGCTTTCTCCCGAGCTCGCTTCAACATTGCTTCCGAAACATCTGTAGCCACTACACGATGTCCGCGATGAGCAAACCACAACGCGTCTTCTCCCGTACCGCAATTTAACTCCAAAACAGTGCTGTTTGTGCTCAGCCGTTTTGCTACAAAACGATGCACGCTATCGCGCTGCGCCTTACCGATTAATGTTTGCGTGAACTCAGCATCATACGCCAAAACATGTTGATCAAATCCACTCATGTGCTGTCGGAACTATGCGCGCTAATTGTTTTCTTAACACTTGTGATTTATAACCGTGATAGGATTCGCCGAGCAACCGCTTCATTGCACCTTTACGCATTTCACCTTGCGCATATTGACGTTTCCGGTATGAATGGTGCACATAACGATGCAATAATTTGTAAAACTGCGGCGGATATTCATTTTTAAACATTAATGCAAGTTCATCGCTATCGGTCCAATTCGATTTCTGTTTAAGTTCTTCCTTCACGCGCTCGTAAAATGGCGTTCCCGGTAAAGGATAAGAAACCGAAACACCAATATCGGCCGGTAACAGTTGGTGCACCATATCAATCGTTGCTCTAATATCCTGTAATGTTTCACCAGGATATCCAAACTGCAGAAAAAATGCAGGGCGAATACCATTTCGTTTCAGCAATGCTGTCGCTTCAGCTATTTGCTCAACACGCGTTCCCTTATCCATTGCGTCCAAAATCTGTTGAGAACCACTCCCTGAATATTATTTTCCTCCAGCAATAAATCGGCTCGGGATTGAATTTTATATTTAAAATTCAAGTTTTCGCGTTCTATCTCATGTCGGAATGCGCTCAACCAGCCCGGTTTTAGACCGAATATATCATCAGCAAACCATACGTGCGTGAATTGATATTTGCGCTGTAATTCTTTCAGTTGTCTCACTACGCGTTGAGCACTGTGTGAATTGTAGCGATTCCCATATATCGGTTTTGCACACCAGTTGCACTTGTACGGGCAACCTCGCGTGGTGACCATATTAATGGAAAAGTACCCGTGTCGTTCCATCCACATGTTACGATATGGTGTAATATCCAACATATCCCAAGCAGGCGCAGGAAGCTGATCCAAGTCCTTCAACACATCACGTTTTGGAGATTTTACGACCGCACCTTCAATTAAGCGTGCCGTGCCTTTTATCCCTCCAATATCCGTAGTGTTCTGCCACGCTTCCAATAATTCGGATAAGGTGGTTTCCGCTTCACCAATTATGACTACATCCGCACCATGTTCCAAATACTTCTCCGCATGATCCGTTGAATCCGAACTGCTCACCACAACCTTACATCCCAGTTCTTTTGCCCATCGCTGCATTTTCCACGATGCTTCCCGCATATTCGTAAGACACATTTTGGTGAGGTAATTAAAACCATCATCATAAATTACGAAAACATCCGGTTTAAAATTATTGAGTGTGGTTCGTATTTCTTCCGGGCCCTCAGCAAGTTGAATATCCTGTAACTTCACCTCGTGTCCAAGCTCACGCAAGACAGCAGCAGCTAATAACGTACCCAAAGGTGGATAAGGCATTCCCGCCTTCAATTGTTTCGGATCGAAGCGCAAAAAATAGGAATGTGTTAAAACTACTTTCACCTCACCGCAGAATTTGAAGTTTGACTTCCGTGGTTATCACTCTGCAAATTTAACGTTTCCAACTCTTTCATTTTGACTTCCAACGCGTCCAACACTTTTTGCTGGAAGCCCTGAGGATGATGTTTAGAAACATTCTTGCGTGTCCTCATATTTAAATCAAAATCGGATTCATGGAAATGCGGAAACTTCTTTTTCCATCGCCGAAGTGTTAATCGCATTAATCGATAATCAATCCAATCGCCAATTTTTTGGGTAAAAATAGATTGAACCATTTTTGCTCCGATGGACTTTTCCGGCACATCTGTTCGCATAGCCCTTGACTCCTCTTTATTGGGCAAATACTGATTCGTCCAACTGTTGGCTTCAAAAAACTGTTGCATCACATTAGAGTTACCAACCGGCAACAAATACTTTACTTCTGTCGCGGTAAAAAGATTTTGATCCGGAATTACTAAATGAGCAGTATCGATAAAGTAATTGACACAAAAGAACTTTCTTGAATTCAACAAAAAAATCTTCTTGTACAGAATCAACAACGTCCTGCAAATCCATAGTCTTCCGGGGCTTGTAATGATAAAATAATCAATATCACCATCTTCCGACAAGACCCCTTTTGAATACGAACCCGAAACGGCCATGGCCTCGACAAAAGGGAAACGCATAATACGCCGACTGTAACGTTGAACTTTATCTTTCACCGCCGCTCTGCGCTGTTCTCCTCGCTGTCTGTGTACTATGTTATTTGCAAGTGAACACTTCAGCCCAAAATAAACGCCATTACTTTCAACACAACCTTTACCGGTTAAAGCGCGAAGTATTTCGGATGTCTCATTTTGCGATAATATCACTGCAGCATTTAAGCGCACTTCTTCGGTTGTCAAAGGAAACCGAAAAATGTCGTAATAAGCTAATGCGCGCAACACTGCCAACTCCTGGACAGAATATTTACTCATGGGTTTGTTTAACAATTTCAAATATATAGTTAACCTCCCATTGAATTTTCTTTCTGCGGTGTTCTTTCAATAAAAAACCGAATTGATTTGCGATCACGCGAATTCTATCCAACTCACAATTATCTGCAAGCACCATGTATGTTTTCGTTATCGGCGATGCAATTTTACCTAATCCATTAAAAAAACGGACAAAGAATTCTCCTTCATTCCCTGCATTCCAAGCCAATTGCGCTTCGTTCTCCACCGGCTTAAAAAAATAAGGCGGATTAACGAAAATATAATCATAGGTCTTATGCGGGAACTGCTCAAAAATATCTGATTGAAGAATCCAGACATTGTTCTCATCAAGAACATTTGCGTTCAGTGGCATGCTTTGTTGAACACTTCGCACAGCACGTGGGTCTATATCTCCGCAAATGACTTCGGCACCTTGCAACGCTGCAGTTAAACCGATAATACCGCTTCCGCAACAAGGTTCACATACACTTTTACTTTTCAAATTTTGTTCGCGAACAAATTCTGCAAAAAATAGCGAACTGAAGAAATATTTCGGATGGAATACACCGGGCTCAATATGCAATTGCAATTCGTGAAATTTAAATTGGCGCGGCTTCCGCAAATAACGGATAACCCATGGTTTTACCAAGAAGCGGGCAATGGCTCGTTTAACGTTATCAATCAAAATCCTTCAGTTTCCGGTTGTCTGTATTTCCACAATTTCTGCAACACCTTAATTTCATAAGGATAGCTGAAGCAATTCATTTTGTATCTCCAAGTTGAAATAAACCGCAACACCTTTTTCTGCCATGGCTTAAGATGAACATCAGAAACAGTAGGATAATATCCGTTCAGCACGGTCTCAAAATTTTTGATCTGATCGATCATATAGGATTTCAGCCATGGAGTTAAAGGATTCTTTCTCAAATCAAAATTTTCCCATTGCGGACTAATCCAATCCTCCAGTTTTTCCGGGAATCGGAAACCTGTTTTACGTACTTCATTGTACAGCTCGCTATTCTCGGTAGGTACAGGTGAATAGATGTATATTATAATTTCAGTATTCGGATTCGCCCTTTTAATTTCTTTAATAAATTGAATTTCCTCACGTATTAATCGAGCCACTTCTTCTTCACTGTCCGCTGGAAATCCGAGCACAAAAGAATATTCCGGAATGATATCCACATCCTTCATGCGTTTTGCAAAACGAATAATTTGCTCGCGTGATTGTGTCCCGCCTTTGTCCATTTTTTGGAGCAACGCATCACTTCCCGTTTCAGCTCCGAAAAAAATCATTTTACAACCCGAATCCCGCATTACTTTTAGCGACTCTTCTTTGTACTTATCGATCGTATCAATTCTTCCTTCGCCCCACCAGATCATATGGTCCGGCTTAACTAATTGTGCAAACTCAACTGTTCGCTTTTCGGAGACAAAGAAGTTATTATCATGAAACTCTACGGCATTACCACCATACAATTGCTTAACCCGCTTTACATTACGATAAATCTTTTCCGCCGATTGCCCTTTCCAGCGCGCATTATATATGGGTACAACCGCACAAAACGAACACGTAAATGGACAACCGTGACTACTGTGATACGCTATAGTTTTAGAGCCTAAATAAGTTCGCATGAGATAGCCACTCATCGGGTAAAACTGATTTAATTTTTCGTACGGTAAATCAGGAAAATTCTCCTGGTCAAGAATTTCTTCCTTACGCGTTGTTACAACTTGATCTCCTTTACGAAAAATCAAATTGGGAATTTCATCCAATGCTGAATTGGATTGCAACGCATCAAGTAACATCGGAAAACATTTATCTCCCATTCCATTAACGATCACATCCACGTAACCGCTGAATAAAACAGGACGCGGGTGATTGGAAGGGAAATATCCGCCCCAGATAATTTTGACATCCGGAAACTCTTCACGAACTCTTTTAGCAATTGGAATAGCCTGACGTAACTGAGGACCCGGCATTACCGTACATCCGAAAAACTTGTAATCACCGGTTTTAAGATACTGACGGATCTTGCTCCACGGATCCTTTTCCTTATTTCCGTCCACAATCACCCATTCGTATTTGCCCTCAATTGCAGCAGCAACCTGCAATACACTATTCGGAATACGAGGATTATGCGAAGTAGCAAAGGGATTAAATAGAATCAGCGACACAGGCACGGGTTTGCGCAAATATATGTTTTACACGCGGTAACATTACAATTGACGGCAATTTGGCAGAGCGGTTGCGCTATCACCACATACACGCTTTACGAGGCTGCATTTTTGTTATTTTTGAACGATGAAGTTTACCGCACAACAAATTGCAGGCATGCTTGGAGGTTCTGTCTCAGGAAATCCTGATGCTGAAGTTTCCGGACTTGCGAAAATTGAAGAAGGTGTTTCCGGCACACTGACATTTTTATCCAATCCTGCATACACGCAGTACATCTATACTACCGGTGCAACTGTTGCGATCGTGAACAATGATTTTAATCCCGAACAAACATTACCGTCGACACTAACACTTATTCGCGTTGCTGATGCACGACAAGCCTTTGCGAAGTTGCTGGAGGCATACATGAATATCAGAAACAATAAAACCGGTATTGAACAAGGTGCGTTTGTTGCATCTACTGCAAAATTGGGTGAAGGCGTGTATGTTGGTGCAGGAGCTTATGTAGGTGAACATGTTGAAATTGGCAACAACACGAAAATTTTTCCGGGCTGCTTTGTTGGAGACATGGTGAAAATTGGAGCCAAAACTACAGTATATGCAGGTGTTAAAATTTACGCCGATTGTATAATCGGCGATGATGTCATTATTCAAGCCGGCGCTGTTATTGGTGGAGACGGTTTTGGTTTTCAGCCGAACAGTGAAAACAACTACAGTAAAGTTCCTCACATTGGAAATGTGATCATCGAAGATCATGTGGAAATTGGCGCAAACACTACCATTGACAAAGCAACTTTAGGTTCTACCATTATTCGCAAAGGTGTAAAACTGGATAACCTGATTCAGATTGCTCATAATGTAGAGATTGGTGAAAACACTGTTATCGCTTCACAATCGGGCGTTGCGGGCAGTACGAAAATTGGCAAAAATTGCTTGATAGGTGGACAAGTCGGCATTATCGGCCATTTAACGATTGCCGATGGCGTTAAAATTGCTGCACAATCAGGCATTGGTCAGAATCTGGCAGAGAACGAGATTGTACAGGGCTCTCCGGCATTCGGTATCGGCGACTACAAACGTTCGTACGTAATGTTCCGCGCTTTGCCTCAACTGAGCAGTAAGATCAAAGATTTAGAAAAGGAAATTCAATCGCTTAAGAATAACTCAACGCATCCATGAGCAAATTACAACGTACTATAGGGCAATCTGTTTCTGTTGCCGGAAAAGGTTTACACACAGGCGCTCCGGTTACATTAACATTTCACCCTGCGCCCGAAAATCACGGATTTAAATTTCGCCGAACCGATGTTGAAGGACAACCGGTAATTGATGCAGATGCTGACAACGTAGTAGATACAGCACGCGGGACAACATTGGAGAAAAATGGTGCGCGCGTTTACACTACCGAACATGTGTTGGCTGCATTGATGGGGTGCGATTTGGATAACGTGTTAATTGATTTGTCAGGACCTGAAACACCAATCATGGATGGCAGTTCGATGCCTTTCATTATGGCGTTGGAATCGGCTGGATTTGTTGAGCAAACTGCGGAACGTGAATACTTTATTTTGAAAGAAAATCTCACATATGAAGATCCTGTAAAGAAAGTAGAAATGCTTGCAGTTCCGCAGGATGAATTCCGTGTTACGGTAATGGTCGATTACAATAGCGAAGTTCTTGGAACACAGCATGCCGGCATGTACCAACTGAGCGAATTTAAAGAACAAATTGCGCCGTGTAGAACATTCGTATTTCTTCATGAATTGGAAGCCTTGTTACAACATAATTTGATCAAGGGTGGAGACTTGGATAATGCTATCGTGTTGGTAGATAAAGAAGTTTCTTCCGAAAAGCTGGATCACTTACGCAAAGTGTTTAACAAGCCTGATGTAGAAATTAAAGGGCGAGGTGTTTTAAATAATATTCAACTGCATTACTACAACGAACCTGCACGTCACAAACTGCTGGACATTGTTGGTGATTTAGCGTTAGTGGGCATGCACATGAAGATTCACGTTCTTGCTGCGCGTCCCGGTCATACAGGCAATGTAGAGTTTGCGAAAAAATTAAAAGCGCTGATCAAGAAAGAAAAGCAGAAGAAAAATGAGCTACACATCGATCTGAATCAAACACCTTTGTACGATGTGCGTGAAATTCAAAAAATACTTCCGCATCGTTTTCCTTTCTTGTTGGTAGATAAAATCATGGAACTATCCCCGGAACACGTGATCGGCGTGAAAAATGTAACCATGAACGAATATTGGTTTCAGGGACACTTCCCGGACGAACCTGTTATGCCAGGCGTATTGCTGGTTGAAGCTATGGCGCAGACAGGCGGCATCTTGTGTTTGAAAACAGTTCCTGATCCTGAAAATTATCAAACCTATTTCTTGAAAATTGAAAGCGTAAAATTCAAGCAGAAAGTTGTTCCGGGTGATACCTGCGTATTCAAGTTAGACTTAGTTGATCCAATCCGTCGCGGCTTGTGTCATATGAAAGGTTATACTTATGTTAACGGCAAAGTTGTAGCGGAAGCTGACATGCTCGCGCAGATTGTGAAAGTGAGAAACAATGAACCCGCTAAAGCCGAAAAAGCAACGGTATGATATCACCACTTGCACACATACATCCTGATGCCAAAATAGGACCGGGAACTGTAGTTGAACCATTTGCATACATTACTGCAGATGTTGTAATCGGCAACAACTGCTGGATTGGCCCTCACGCTGTAATTATGGACGGTGCACGAATCGGTAACGATTGTCGTGTTTTTCCCGGTGCAGTAATCAGCGCCATTCCTCAGGATTTGAAATTTGAAGGGGAACAAACTACCACAGAAATTGGTAATAACACAACAATTCGTGAATGCGTAACAATTAACCGCGGAACGAAAGATCGTTTTAAAACTAGTGTTGGTGCTAATTGCCTGTTGATGGCGTACGTGCATATTGCGCATGACTGCGCAGTGGGTAACAACGTTATTCTCGCGAATTCGGTTAACGTTGCCGGACACGTTGAAATTGAAGACTGGGCTATTTTAGAAGGTTACGTTGGTGTTTCGCAGTTTGTAAAAATTGGTGCTCATAGTTTTGTTGCCGGACAAAGTGGTGTGCGTAAGAACGTGCCTCCATTTGTTAAAGCGGCCCGTGAACCATTGGCATACGTTGGAGTAAACTCTGTTGGTCTTCGTCGACGCGGCTTCAGCAATGAAAGCATTCTTCAAATTGAAGACATATACAGAACACTTTATGTGAAAGGCCTGAACGTTTCTAATGCAGTAGCGATCATCGAAAAAGAAGCGCCGGATTCTCCGGAAAAAAACACCATCCTCGAGTTCATTCGTAACTCCAAAGACGGAATCATTCGTGGAATTGCTTAATCTGCAACAGCCATGAATCAATTAGTTGCTACTGATCTGGGAAAGAAATTCGGGAAGGAATGGATTTTCAGACATGTCAATTTGGTATTTGAAACCGAACAACCAACCGTAATTCTCGGATCAAACGGTTCGGGAAAATCTACTCTGCTTCAGGTTTTGGCAGGTGCAACTTTACCGAATGAAGGCAGTATCTCGCTAATATTGAATCAACGCAGTGTTGCTGCTGATGATCTATTTCCACATGTAGCTTTTTCTGCACCATACTTAGAGTTGATGGAAGAATTTACCTTGGAAGAGATGATCGATTTTCATTCCGGTTTCAAAACCTGGCAAAATCAACTTCGTAATGCCGATATTCTGTCATTGTCCGGCTTAGAGAACGCACGAAAAAAGCAACTCAAAAATTTCTCTTCGGGCATGAGACAGCGCGTTAAGCTCACGCTGGCAATTGCATCTCAAACCCCGCTATTATTTTTGGACGAGCCCTGCGCCAATCTTGATGCAGCGGCTAAAAAATGGTACGGCGATTTAATTGGCCAATTCGGCAACGGACGCATCATCATTGTTTGTTCGAATAGTGAACAGGAGGAATATTTTTTCTGTACACGAGAGCTCAATGTGCACGAGTTAAAAACCTCGTAATTCCGCAGCTATTTAATAGCATACGAAAGCTCGATACCGGGCAACAATGGTTTCCAGTTCGGCTCAATACGCACTTTCGGTATCCAAGAGTTTTCCCACTCGTAAAGTGATTTAACCGGTCCATTGGCTTGTTGTCGGACCATTACGCTCAACATCCATTTCGGGGCTTTTGCAAACTGAAATCCTAAACCAAGTCCGGCATTGGCATAGATTTTATTCGTTTGATAGCCGGCATGCAAAGCATCATCACTAAAGTAACTAAATGAATTACCCACGCGCTGTCGCACTCGAACTTCCTGATAAGGCAACCAACCCATATTTAACGCTGCGAGTATTCGAATGCCCCGCCACAATTTTACACTTAGCGGCAAACCCAATTCTAAACCCGCATGCTGCTGTTCCAGACGCAAACCATCCTCTATTTTATGATGATACCGAAAATGCACCACTCCGAACCGAGGCTCTATTACAAATGCAGCGTCAGTTCCTGTTATACGGTAACCCATGCCCGAAGCAGCACTACGACCGGTATATTGCCCTTCATATAAGCCGGGCAGTACAGCGTCCTGACGAAAATACAAGGTCGCCTGACGCGATTTCTGCGCAAATGCGGCAGAACACAACATCACGGCAATATAGAAACAGGCATATTTCTGCATATATAACATAGACGTAAACCGGCTATTGAGGTTGTTTGGACAACATTGGCAACTCTCGCAAACAATATTATCTTTGCCGTCCCAAGGTTAATCAAAACAACAAGATCATGGCAGATACCGGAGATATCAGCATCGGAACGTTTATCCGATATAATGGCGAACTATGTCAGGTAATTGAGTGGCAGCACCGTACACCGGGTAACCTGCGCGCTTTTTATCAGGGCAAAATGCGCAGCCTAAGAACAGGCAAACTCATGGAAAACCGTTTCCGTTCCGGTGAAGGCATGGAGATTGTTTGGGTAGAGTATAAAATGTTGCAATATATCTACGCTGAAGACAACAACATTGTAGTAATGGATCCGGAGTCTTTTGAACAGATTTACTTGCCGAAAGAAATGATGGGTGATGGGTTACAATACTTGAAAGAAGGCATGGAAGTTAAAGTTTGGTTTGAAAGCGATCAACCTATTTCTGCCGAACCTCCTGCAAGTGTTGAATTGGAAGTTACGTACACCGAACCGGGTGTTAAAGGTGATACAGCAACCAATACATTGAAACCTGCAACAGTTGAAACCGGAGCGCAAGTTCGTGTTCCATTGTTTATCAACGTTGGGGATATGATTCGAATCGACACGCGCACCGGCGCATACACCGATCGAGTGAAAAAATAATGAATACTGAAAGCGGTCGAAAGGCCGCTTTTTTTTTGAACGCACGCGCTTACCTTTTGTGCAATGAGTAAATTCGCTTAAAACATTTTGGATGAAAATCAGTCCTCATACACTTTCTCAAATTGCAGAAATACTGGGTGTACCATTCAGCGGACCTGCGGATCACATCATCACCGGGCTCAACGAAATTCATCGTGTAGAAAGCGGTGACATCGTTTTTGTTGATCATCCGAAGTATTACGACAAAGCTTTGCAATGTGCTGCAACCACAATACTCATTAACAAAGACGTAGCATGTCCTGAAGGAAAGGGATTGTTAATTTCCACTGATCCTTTCAACGACTATAATAAACTGGTGAAGCATTTTTCGCTTTCCGGGCACTCTACCGAATTACATGCAGCTGACGCTAAAATCGGCAAGGAAACAATTATCTATCCGAGTGTGTACATCGGACGGAATGTTGTTATCGGAGACAATTGTGTGATTAAGCCTGGTGTGTTTATTGCCGATGAAACTATTATAGGCAATAATGTTATCATCCATCCGAATACAACTATTGGTGGTGACGCTTTTTATTACAAGAAACGTGCAGAGTATTTTGACAAAATGCTGACCTGCGGACGCGTTATCATTCATGATGATGTAGAGATTGGCGCAGGCTGCACAATCGACCGCGGAGTAAGCGCGGACACCATAATAGGTAAAGGGACCAAAATGGATAACCTGTGTCACATCGGTCATGATACTGTGATCGGTGCGATGTGTCTATTCGCAGCAGGTGTTGCCATTGCAGGAGTAACCACCATCGAAGATCGCGTGACGCTGTGGGGTAGTGTTTCTGTCACCAGCGATATCGTAATCGGATCAGGAGCAGTAGTGCTCGCTACATCCGGTGTTTCAAAATCGCTGGAAGGAAATAAAACATACTTTGGCGCGCCCGCAGAAGAAGCTCGCGGAAAATGGCGTGAGCTGGCTGCTGTGCGTCAACTTCCCGACTTTCTTTCTAAGAATCGATAATGCCATTGGTCGTTGTGTGGACTACTTTGGTCTAATTGCACGAGCATAACTTCATCAGAGTTGTAAATTAGTACTGTGAGTCTAAGCGCGCCACATCAACGTAGAAGTAGGAGGTTGAAAGACTTCAAATTGACTGCGCTTTTGGATATTACGAAAGCCATCAATAATAATTTCTCTACTGCGGAGCTATTAACTATTTACGAGTCTATTGTTCGTGACAAACTGCAGATCAGGCGTTTAGTATTGTATAGCCACGACTCGGACGGCTGGAAACGCTTATTGTTTTTTGGTAAAGAAGATGCATTTTCGGGAGTTGATGTAACAACGCATTTGTTGCCGCTACGAGAAATTACAACTCTTGATATTACCGGGAATTCCGGGAATAACCTGCAAGAAATTGTGATACCTGTATTTCACAAGAGTTCTCCGCTGGCTTATGTTTTGATTGGAGATTTGGATGAGGCGGAGAGGGGCATGAGCAGTGCAGTCAAACATCTACCGTTCATTCAAACGCTGACCAACATTATGATGGTGGCAATTGAGAACAAGCGCCTTGCGAAAGAAAATTTGAAGCGTGCCGCTATGCATCGCGAACTTGAACTGGCATGGGAAGTACAACGTATGCTTTTCCCGGAACATTTGCCCAACAATAAATACATCGAAATGGATGCGTTGTATTTACCACATCAGCAAGTGGGTGGCGATTACTACGATTTTATTCAGATTAACGAGAACGAATTGGCTTTTTGTGTTGCGGACGTTTCAGGCAAGGGAGTTCCGGCTGCTCTGTTGATGTCTAATTTTCAGGCCTACCTGCGGATTTTATTACAACACATTCCATCATTGAGTGATTTAGTAATTGAATTAAATACGAAGGTGAACGACAATGCGAAAGGTGAAAAATTCATCACCTTGTTTATCGCGAAATACAATACAGTTACACGCACCTTGCAATACATTAATGCCGGTCACAATCCTCCATTACTGATAGACGCAGACGGCTACAACTTACTAACCGTGGGTTGTACTGGCTTAGGAATGTTGGATGAATTGATCCGTGTGAAAGAAGGTATTGTTAGCGTTAATCCTGACACGTTGTTGTTATGTTATACAGATGGATTGGTGGAACAACGTAATGCAGATCAGCAAGAGCTGGGATTAGAGCCGGTGAAAGAATTACTTCAGAAAAATCGCAAGGCATCACCCAACAAAATCAACGCACTGTTACTGGAGTTGTTGAATAAACATCGCGACGAACAATCCTATGTAGATGACATTGCATTGGTGACCTGCAAGATGATCTAGCATAACTCATGAAGTTTCCTGAATTGCTATCGCGTGATTATGACACCGAAATGATAATTGTATGTACTTCAATAATTAGGCTGAACAACTTCCTCCTCTAGTTTTTCTTTCTTCTCAGGTTCGTACCATAAGTCTGCTGCAACGAGCATTGCTGCAAATCCCCAGAACGGGACAGAGGCTTTGTCTGTGTCCAAAAAGTTATTGAGGGCGCCATGCAAGAAATACGTAACCATTCCCAGCAAGATGGACAACATTAGTCCGCGATGAATTTTGTCGGTGAGTTTATAATATAAACGCCAACCGGTCCAGATAATGGTCACTACTATTCCTAAAAAAGTTAAGGTACCCAATACTCCAGATTCACACAATGGCCCAATGTATTCGGAGTGCGCATTACCCATATCACCGGCGTTTGTAGAAATAATGGTCTTCTCGCCGGATAACTGAAACGGTGCATAGACGAAGCTATATGTTCCCGGTCCCCATCCAAAAACCGGGCGTTCTTCAAACATTCGGTACGCAGAATTCCATCTATTAATTCGCTCCAGGTTCGATGCATCCGTGCTGATGTTCGAAATAGATTGAATGTGTTCCGCTAAATCATCAGAAGTATCCTGTCGATTCTTCTCCAGTTTCATTTGAATTTCAGTCCACGACAGCATAACCACAATTGCAGCAAGCGCTGTAGGAACAAACAAATACATGAACCGTATTCGAAATAGAAAAATAAAATACAGCACAAATACTGCAGCAAGACTTAACCATGCAGCACGTGTATACGAAAACACTAAAGCCACAGCAAAAATACCCAGCAGTATTAATGATATAATTCGAATATTGCTGGAATACCGTTTACTCCACGAAAACGCTACTAATGCAGGGAAAAACATCGCCAAGGCTGCACCGTATGCAGTATGGTCATTATAAAACGGAGACATTACCCAGTGCGCAGGATCTTCTTCGAAACCATACAACCAATGCTGATACAAAGTATATCCGATAACAATGGTTAATGGTATAATATACAACCACAAGAATCTTCTCACATTTGCGATATCACGGAAAATGTGAACGCCCACGAAGTATAACGGAATGACAAACCACAGGCGCGACAGTAAGAACTTAAATGAAACAAGAGGAAGTTCACTGGTTACAGATGTGATAAACATCCATAGCAAGTTCAATATGATGGCTATTGTTACCGGGTGTCGAACAAACCGTTTATCGAAACGAACATCGTGCAACATGCGTAACATGTAGACGAATAAAACACCGATAAGCAAAGGTTCTGCCGGTAAACTCAAACCAATTTTCACTTCGTTATCGGCAAGATTGATTGACAAAGGAGTGACGAATACTGCCAATAGCAACAATTTGTCCAATGCCACCAAAGCCAGTAGAATAACAAATAACATCGGAGGCAACAGGTTGAGCCAATAGAATTCGTAGGCGATACAAATCGCATTAATGGCTAGGAACACGAAGCTAGCTCCGTATAACCACCACAAAACTCTATTTCGGTTGCTTGTTTCGGGCATTCGCCAGGAAATTAGAACGTCCTTCTAAAATAACAGTTACGAAAATGGCAACCAGCACAGATGAAATTACTGTAATCACCATAATTAACCAACGAATCGGATAAGACTTTTGATCTGCCGGCAGAGGACGCGTAATTACGTTAGTATAGGTTAACTCCTTTTTTAAATCGGACAACGCGCGATCATAATCAACCTGAATTGCATTGTACGCATCTAAGGTGCTTTTTAACTGCTCACTGGCAGTCAATAATTCGCCACCTTTTTGCTCCAGATTACGCATCAATGAATCACCTTTTTGTGATTCAGTTGATCCTGAAAAATATTCACTACCTCCTGTGTTTTTTCGCGTTGCAATGATCGGGCTTTAATATCAACAAAATGAATCATAGCGTTCACCATGCTACATGCAGTGTCAGGATTCACATCGTATATTTCAATTTTAACCGACTCGTATTCAGTTTTACGTATGTCAATATTATCACTAATCGTCAAATACAATTTAGACTTACCGGGACGTGCTGTAGTATCAACATTGTAATGGTCCGCCAATCGGAATCGCTTTATCATCATTCCCCGAACATCAGCCGATTGGAATAACTGAAGCAACTGTTCAGTTGGTGATTCATCGGAGTACGGAATGATATTTACCGGATAAACAACAGCCATTGATTTATAGCGTGGTTTCATGATCCACTCAGATGAAATCACGAAGGCGCCCAATAGTGCCGCACCAACGATGATCGCAATATGCTTCCACCGCTTGATGATCAACGACAACACATCGATAGTCGAAAAGCTTAGCATACTTGGGGTTATGACTTTAGATCGCGTTTTCTGATTTGCTTCAGGTTATCGAATAAGATCAGCACCAAGACGCCAAGAACGAGAGAAGTTATCGAACTAACACTGACCAACAACCAACGCACCGGATATGATTTTCGCTCCGCTGGGAATGCTTTGTTTACAATAAACTTGTACGTCAACACTTGCTCGGCATCAACTTTCGCCTCTTCGTATTTACGTTTTAACAAGTTTAGCTGTTCGCGCTGTATATACAGGTTTTCGCGCACGGCCATATACGCAGAACCGTATTGACCAATAATACGCAACTGCTCTCCAAGCTTATCTATTGCACGTTGGTCACCTTTAGACATGGCAATTGCATACTGCTCTGTTGTTACTTCAGATTGTGATTCATAATCGTACATTCCGAGTAAGTTGAGTTTGCGTAAAGAATCTTGCATTTTATCAACTTCTGCTTTTTTCCGAAAATATTCGGCAGAGACGATGTTAAATGCATTAACAGCTCGATCGCGCTGCATACGAGCCTTTGTTGAATCCAAAAGTTCCGCAATATCGTTAGCCATTTTAGCAGCAAGGATCGGATCTTCATCCATAACCTCAATTTTAACGGACATAAACTCCGTGCGCTTGAAGGCGATATTCTCATTGTATGTTTCGAACAATCGGGTCTGTTTATAACGATCATTCGGATCAATACGATAGTGTTTCATCAAATCGTATTTCTTACAAATTCTGGATCTGATTTCATCAGAATTCAAAATCTGTAACATCTGCTCGGCCTGTTCCTCTTCCCCGAATTGTAACACATCCTGCTTACCGGACATATCCTCGGTTAACAACGCCTTCGCGATAGAGTTGGAGGAAACCGGGAAAAGAATAACTGTTGATTTATACTTTTCGCGAATGATAAATGACACTACAGAGGATACCACTGCGGCTGCAACGCCAATGATAATTAGTGATTTACGCCATCTCCAAAAAAACTCAATAAGGCTGGTGGAATCGAAATAATTACCGTTCCTGTTCGAATTACTCATGTATTTGCGATTAAAGAGGGCTAAAAGTACGAAAAATCAGTAATGGCGCGCTACTAACCGTACTTCAGGATACGGAACATGCCCTTAACACTGATCAGGCGCGTTGCAAATGCCCAAGCCACAGAACCCGCGCAGTAAATAAGGAAGCCGGTTACCCAACCCAACTTACCGGGTTGATACACGTATTCGTAACAGAAATCCGCCAATGCAATTACTCCGGCAGCAAACACCAACAACGTGGTTAACAACCTCCAATTTACCCGGAATTTGAATTTACTGTGAACGATAAGCACCTGCGCCACCGCGGTTAACAATTGTGTAACAAGGCTGGAAATCGCTGTTCCGATGGCTTCCCACTCGAACACAGTAATAAAAACGAAATTTAACCCAATGTTGATGACCATCCCGCAAAACGCCATCCAATTCAACTCTTTCAAGTTTCCATTGGCTGTCAGCAACGAACCAAATACATACGTCGTTGATATCGCTACGAAGCACGACATGAGTAATGGGAAGACCGTATTTACACTTCCCGCACTGTTTTCACTATACAGCAACTTCATCATCTCAAAACGGTAAAACGTGCAACCCACCGCAACAACTACGGCTAACGTTATCAATAATGTAAATGCCAATTTCACCAGTTGTTCCACCGACTCCTTGTATTTGAGCATCCGCGAAAACATTGGCAGCAGCAAGACTGAAAACAAATATGCAATCATATTAGTTGCGTCCAGCAAACGGTATGCTTTAGCGTAAACACCCGCCTGCTCTGACCCTGTATGCTCCAGCCGGTCTTCCAATTGATGGCGCTCCAATTTCTGGGTTTCGTTCAATTCCATCGCGGGCTTTCGTAATTCCTGCAGCCGTGCAACAGCAACCGGATCGCCCTGTGGCATCAAGCGTTCCAGCATCACTGAATCTATTCGGTTATAAAAAGTCATCAGCAATACCAACACGGCAAACGGAAAACTTTTTTTCAAAATCATCAACGAAAACGGCCAGTCCCACTTTAAGCGAATCAGCTCCATTTTACCGATTACAGCGAGGAATGCAATTATTGCTGTCAGGAAATATCCGATGGTTTGCGCATAGACAAAATCCATGATGTCCATGACATTATCTACCCACGTCGTCCACAACAACACGGATACAATTCCGATCATGATAATACGATCAAGCACAGAGATCAGTGCATCCGTCTTGAACAAATGTAGCGCCTGCAAATTAGATCGCAAATACAATACAAGTGAAATAAGAAACTGATTGAAGCCTAATACCAACAATAACTTGGTGAGACGCGTGTCATAACCTATCGTTAATCCGATAATAATGGTAACGACAATGTACAAGACGGCTAAAAGCAACTTCAGAACAAACAAACCCGAGAAATGCTTCGTCAGGAGATGATTGTTTTGTGCAATATTCTTGTTATTAAAATTGGTAATCCCAAAATCCAGCAGGATGTTCAATAAGAAGGAAAAATTGAACAATGCGAAATATTCGCCATAAGCAGCATTTCCCACAGCGTTCTGAACATTGGGTTCAATCACTAAAATCCAGAACGGCTTAATCAGCAGATTCAGGAATAATAGAATGATCAGATTAGTTACAAACTGGCGCTGCACGGAATAGTAATAAGGTCACGAACATAGTGAAAATCGGGCTATGCTACCCGAAAGAACAAGTTAATACGCTCCTTGTGAAAGATAGGATCAAATGCAATCAAGTTGCCGTCTACATGAACCAGCGGGTGATATCCGCAAGCGTGCAAGATTTCAAAACATTTTTTACGATTATCATTATCCCAGAGTTCAATGTAAACCAACGGCTGATGCTGTTTCAACAATTCCTGTGCGCCGCGTAACACAAACTGCTCGAAATTTTCTACATCCATTTTAATAGCAACAACACGATCAGAGTTGTTACGTAACATTTCCATATCATCCAAGCGACGTACCGGCACTTTGAAGTGAATTCCATGATTGTGTTGCTGAATTTCTTTATGAACCATGTGACTCAGACCTTGCTGTCGAGACCCACCTTCAACCGGCAGCACCATTTCCGCTTCGCCATTTTCATCGCCCAGCGCGCAAGTCTGCACTTCAATATTTTTAATTTTAAATTTTCGAATCACATTTTTCAGTGTTTCAACATTATCCGGCATTGGTTCAAATGCAATTACTTTTCCTTTCGGCATTTTCATCGCGATGTGCGCTGCTAAAAAACCAAGATTAGCACCAATATCCAACACAATACCGGTTTCAGGTAACTGCTCCAGAAAGTAGAAGAAATCATTCTCACGAACATCCGATTTCAGATTGCGCACCTTATACCACGCAAACCATTTCAGATACGTTTTGTATCCGAAAATAAACTGGAGTATGGCTTTGATTCTATTCTTCACCGCGCGAAAATAAGCATAATCAACAATGATCACCGTTCATTTCTGCAGGAGCGAGTCAAATGCCGTGCGTATGCGTACCTTTGAGTCGTGATTATTGTTGTAAATACACGCCTGCTTATCCCCAATAAACTCGACGGAATTGGACGATTTACGGCAGAAACGCTGGCCCGAATTACCACGCGCCATCCGGAAGCACATTTCGTTTTTTTGTTCGACCGCCCCATTGATGCGCAGTTTATCTTCAGTGATAATATAACTCCGGTGAAATTGATGCCTCCGGCACGCCGCACCTGGTTGTTTAACATTTGGCTCAACTTTTCCGTTCACGGCGCTCTGCGCGATCTAAAACCCGATTTGTTTCTTTCGCCTGACGGATTCCTGCCGTTGAAGGGCAATACACCCATGTTGCCTGTAATACATGATTTGAATTTCGAACACTATCCGGAAGATCTTCCGAATAATATCACGCGTTGGTATAAGGAGAAATTCCCGCAGTTTGCGCGAAAAGGGACACGCGTTGCAACCGTTTCTGAATTTTCGGCAAATGATATTGCTTCGAAATATAACATCGACAGGGATAAGATTGATGTCTTGTGTAATGGTGCAGATATAGGATTCCGACCGCTTGGTGCAACAGAAATCACTACCGTGCGAAACCATTATGCACAGGGAAAACCATATTTTCTCTATGTCGGAGCATTGCATCCGCGTAAAAACTTACCACGATTAATTGAAGCCTACGGTCGATTTCGAAAAAATGGCGGATCGGACATTAAACTCGTTATTGCAGGCGGAAACTATTGGAAATATACCGCGCTTCAGGAAGCGTTAAAACATGTACCCAATTCCAAAGATGTAATTTTCACAGGACGCGTTTCCGATAATGCACTGCAAAGTTTAACTGCCGGTGCACTTGCTTTAACTTACGTTCCCTACTTTGAAGGGTTCGGCATTCCGATGATTGAAGCGATGCAATGTGATGTTCCGATTGTTACTGCGGATCGCACAGCTATGCCTGAAGTTGCGGGTGATGCTGCACTATATGTTGATCCATTTTCAGTAGAAAGTATTGCTACAGGATTACAACACATTGCAGAAAGTGAAGTGTTGCGGCAGGATCTTATCACTAAAGGCAGAGTACGACGTCAATTGTACACTTGGGATAAAGCAGCTGACTTGCTTTGGAATAGTATGATGAAATGTATTCCCAATAAATAGTAAGCGTGCTTAAAAATTTTTGGAATAAAGGTGTACTTGAAGCCGGTTGTGATGAAGCCGGTCGCGGTTGCCTTGCAGGACCTGTATTTGCTGCAGCAGTGATACTTCCGCTAACATTTAAGCACCCGCTCCTTAACGACTCAAAGCAACTTACCGATAAGCAACGTAAATTATTACGACCGATAATAGAATCGGAAGCGATTGCGTGGAGTGTTGCGGAGGTAAGCGTAGAAGAAATTGATACGATCAACATTCTGCAGGCAGCGCTGGAAGCCATGCACCGTGCGGTTCACCAATTATCAACGACGCCGGAACATTTACTTATTGACGGAAATAAATTTCGTCCGTTTCCGGAAATTGCACACACGTGCATTGTTGGTGGAGATGCCAAGATGAAGAATATTGCTGCCGCATCTATACTAGCCAAAACATATCGTGATGATCGGATGGATGAACTGCATCAGGACTTTCCACAGTACGAGTGGATTCGCAATAAAGGTTACGGCACAGCAGATCATCGGGCAGCTATTCAACAACATGGTATTACCATTCATCATCGCAAATCGTTCCGTTTACTTCCCGATCAACTTCGACTTTTCTAATTATCGTAACACGTCCAACGTATTTCCCATTTTAGAACTTGCCATCTTTCCTTATTAGATTCTCACCTATGCAAAAAATAAATCTACGAGAAATAAAAACATCTCGAAACCATGAATTAAGTAGTAATGAGCGTAGATAAATTAGTATACAGTGCCAATGCGCAAGGCGTTATAACACGAAACAATTTCTTCCTTTGAACACATACGAAAATTTAAGTTGATGCCTAAATCCCAAGGTTTAAAACCAGATACATCAATAATAACGTATTGTATTTTCAGCTTTCTATTGGTATTTCTATTTATGGATCCACCGGAAAAGACGAGTAGATTAGTGTCGCTTAATGATACACTATTCACGTTAATTGGAGTAATCCTTTTAGGCTTGCTGTATTTTATTAAGGGGAAACTAATAAGATTGATAGCGCTATCGTTGTTCCTACTTCTTACGGTATATTTCGTTTTAGAGTACTGCTGGTTGCCCTACTCTAAAAATAAATTATCTCTGTTCAATTTGCTGTGTGCATTAATCTTGTGCTATACTTCCACTAAAGTTATTTTAGTTATCACGCGTGAAAATAAATAATTAAGATGTCCATTAAGGAATACTCGAATCTCTTTAGTTAAGGTGCTTAGGGTAAATTGCACAGGCAACTCGTGAAATAAACTATTCTGATGTCTAAAAGAAGTTTTTCTTCAAGAGAAGTTAACGTCATATCATGACCCTTTTTCGTAATTAAAATTCAATGAACGGCTAGCTGCGAATATCAGAATTTGATTAGATAAATTAATTAGTTCGCAATTTGGAAAAAAGCTTCAAATTCAAAAGTTACAGTTTGCCTTTCATTCGTTTGAATACTAAACTTCAAAATTATAGATTCCAATCACATACACCAGAGCACTCTAGTATGTATGTACACACATGCTCACTGTGCAATTTATACCTGGCATGGATTCTGAAAAAGCGGAAAGTCCGGAGAACTCATTCCGATGTATCTGCAAGATATTTTTAATTTAAAAATCATCATTGCTGCCATTAAATAAGCAACTAAAAATAATTCGCGAAGAACAGTCGGATTGGACGGAATAGATCTACACAAAGTCCATTGTTTCGAACGTTCCACCCAGAATGCCGTTCGCATCTGCCCCCAACCAGTTCTTTAACACGGAAGCATAGATACGGCGAAAATCCACCTTAAACTGGAGATCGCCATCCACCAGATTTTTCAAATCCGGCGCTTCGTTCAAAATGCCTTTCCTCTTTAAACCGCCACCAGCTAACAGCATTACATTTGCAGCGCCGTGATCTGTTCCGGCACTCGCGTTCTGTTTCACACGACGACCGAATTCCGAAAAAGTCATCACCAGCGTGTCGTTCCAACGATTCACGGATTTCAAGTCCTGAGCAAATGCCCTCAAAGCATTGCCGTATACATTCAGTAACCGTCCTTGCTGATTTTTTTGGCCGGCATGAGTATCAAATCCGGCTAGTGAAATGTAAAAAACGGATGTCTCCGCATCCGCCATAATTAACTCGGCAATCATCTTCAAATGCTTACCAAATGCGTGTACCGGATAGATTGCTTTGGACAATTTACGCCCTGATTTATCGTATATAGCCTGAACACTCATTTCTGTTTGCGCCAGCGTTTTGTGCAAATATTCAATGTGGTGTTCATCATCCATGTGCGCTGTCCATGCCTTCGCCGTTTTGTAAATCAACGGATCTTCCACCATCGCATTCATGCGTTTCGGATTACTTACTGCAATCCCGCTCAATATATTTCCTTTCAACGCCAGACTCATCGCATCATCTAACTCCATCGCGTAATAAGGTTTATAATCACCGTTACTGCAAGCACTGTCGAGCCATCTTCCTATCCATCCCGATTGCACATATTTGTCGGCATCTGAAGCACTCTGCCAAATATCTAAAGAACGGAAGTGTGATCGATTGGGATTCGGATAACCAACGCTATTAATAATCGCCACTTCACCGTTCATGTACAAATCAGCGAGTCCTTGCAATTTTGCATTCAGCGAGAAATACGTGTCGAGATTAATTAGTTCAGCACCTTTCAATCCTAAACCCGAACGATTGCTGTAATATAAATCATCACCACGGGGCACTACGGTATTTAAACCATCGTTACCACCGCTTAATTGTATTACAACCAAACGCTTGCCATTGGTAACAGGCAGCAGCATTTCGCTCATGCGCAGATCAGTTCCTGCGCCCATACCCTTCAAAAAGTTGGGCAATAACAATGATGCCGATGCTAACCCCGACAACTTGAGAAAATCTTTTCTGGAATACTTACTCATATCTCCTCCTATATCAATTGAAATTCAGGCAGCTTCATCACAGCCGCAATGGTGGTTATTATTCTTCTTTGTGGCGTCCTTGTATCCACATGTTGCTCTATCAATGCCGAACTGATTCGTGTTGCCGGAGCAGTGATAAAAAACTGAATGACTTCGTCCGTCAATTGTTCTGCAGGCACATCTTTAAAATAGTTTACGAGCACTCCCCAGTCACTTTTCACCACAACCTGTTGGTCCTTTTGTGGTTTCTCGCCTCGGTCCTTTTCTTCGAAAGCCGGACGCTTATTCAATTTAATCGCATTAGAATTTATAATCGTTGTAGGAATATTCAGTCGGAACAACAATGTCGAACTATCAATCCATGCCCGTCCACCCTTCCAACCCGCAACATTAGGTGGCGAGAACAAAGTTTGTCCGAGTAGGTCCTGATAAGCCAATTGCTGTTTATCATCCACCTGAAACTGCACCAGCTTTTTAAAACGTACAATGAGTTCCACCGGCGAACAAATCACTGCTCCAATATTTTCGGATGCATAAAACCAATCCGACATAAAAATATGACGCATCAGATCATCGATGTTGTAATTCGATGTACGGAAACGGGAAGCTAAATCAGCGACACGCTTTTCATCCACTGTATTATTAACGAACGTCTTATAAATCTTACGACAGAGATAAGTTGCTGTTTCCTGCTTGGTTAAGAGAAAATCAATGATGTGATTCCCATTCCAATTCCCGGTGTTTCCAAAAACCGTTTTGTTGTCGACATCGTGTTGCTTTTCGTTGAACTCGAACTCACCTTTCTGATTGACAAACCAACCTGTAAAGGCTCGTGCAGCTTCTTTGATATCACGTTCCGTATAACCGTTGCCTTCACCTAAGGTGAACAACTCCATGACTTCACGTGCGAAATTTTCATTGGGTGCATTCTTTTTGTTTTGCTGATTATTTAACCAAATTATCATTGCAGGATCTTTCGAAATTTCATGAAGCATTTCTGCAAAACTCCCCAATGCTAAACGACGCAAGGTGTTGTGTTGTACCTGCATCAACCATCCGAACGGAGCACTCGTAGCAAAGTGATTGTGCCAGAACAAAATCATTTTTTCACGTAAACTAGCCTTGGCTACAGTCATCCTATCTATCCACGCGAGATTTAGTAGATCTTTCTCCTTTTGAGATTTCAAAATCAGTCCAATGGTTTTTAATGGACCAACTTCACCTTTGCCATTCGTTTCGGGTTTCGGGATAATCATTAAATCCTGAACGCGTCCGGCATCGTCAAACAATCTATTTACAACCTGCTCACGGGTCATACCTTTCAGCTCCTTAACCATCTGAGGAGTGGGTCCGAAGGCTGCTCTATAAAGTAAATGATGGAGTTCTTTGATCTTCATATGAACAGTTAAATTACAATACTCATACCATGTATTTACGAGTAGTTTGTAACTTTTATTGTAGTTATACGTCTACACCAAGTCGTTGGCATAACCCCGAGCACTTCCTAACAATGCCCTTTTCATAACTGTTTCAGAGCATTAACGACGACATTCATTCTCCCGGTAACTTCACAAGGAAATCAAGCTTTGATTTGTGAATACACGGAGAATTATTTGGATCGGCATTTTGTCAGTTGCTCTGCTGGGTTCATTACTGGCGTGGTTTCAACTTCGCGACCACAAAAAACCTGTGGGTGATGCCTTAACTGCAATTCCCGAATCTGCTTCGCTGGTATTTCGAATTACTGATTTGAGGCAGGCGCAAAATCAATTGAATCAAGGCAATTTGATTTGGGAAGCTATTCAAGATTTGGAATGGGGACAAGAAACTCAAAATGCCATTGCCCAAGTCGATTCTATTCTACAGCAACTGAAATCAGGCACGGATTTTTCCTCGGGCAAATCGGCATGGCTTTCCATACACCATCTTCAGAACAATTCCTTCAGTTATGTCTTGAGCCTTGAAATGGATCATCCGCAACAAGGAACTCAATTAATTGAACAATTAACAGCAATCCGGCAGCCGTCTAATGCGAAACAAGTTGCCGTCGGAGATGCGACGCTATTGGAAAATGATCGATTGTCGATTTGCAATGATAATGGCGTTATTCTGGTGAGTGAAAACAAAGATTTGATAAGAACAGCATTGGAAACTAAACTTAAAGGAGGAAGCCTGAACAGAATTCCGACATTTAATCGAGTGAAAGAAACTGCCGGCAATAAAGCAACAATTAATCTTTACGTGAACTATCAAAAACTTGCCGGCGACTTACGCGTATTCGCGGCCGCTGCAGAACAAAAGCACGTCGGTGCAATGGGCAATTTTGCTGCATGGACCGAAGTTGATCTATCGTGGCGATCTAATGCTTTATTGATGAATGGCTACACTATTTGCAACGATAGCAACGCAAACTTTTTATCGGTATTTAATAGTCAGGAAAGCCAAACTTTCGAAGCAGATAAGGTACTTCCGTCTAATACGATTTCATATGTAGCTTACGGCATAAGCAATTTCCGAACCTTCTTAGAGGCGTATGATCAATACTCGGCAAATTCTAATAGTTCGCCGGCACGTAGCGAACAATTGGCGCATTTAAAGGAAAATCATGGCTTTGAACCTTACCGCGATTTTTCTTCTTGGGTAGGGAATGAAATTATTCGTGCAGAAATAAGTTCAGGAGAGGAAACCGAAACAATAGCACTAATATCTTCAACCAACACCGGTGAAGCTATTCGAAAATTAACAGGATTTATTTCTGAAGATGACACCATTCTTGCACCTCAAGATTCCGGAATATCTATTTACAGAATTCCTGTTGATGGTATGTTACCTGCAACACTTGGGAGTTCCTTCGAAAAATTGGACACTTGCTATTTTACCATTTTCAGACATTATGTTGTTTGTGCTTCCTCTCCTGCAACACTTAATAATTTCTTATTGGCAAACGAGAATAAACGCACATTAACACGAAATCCAATCTATACCGATTTCATCAGTAACTTGAACAGAGATTTCTCCCTCATTTCGTACGTTTCACCGGCACGGTATAATTCACCGCTCCTTGCACTCACTGCGCCTGAACACAAGGACATCATCAACAAACATCGCACAACGATGGAGCGTTTTGACGGTTGTTTTACACAATACACGATTACGAAACCAAACCTATTTTATACAAGTGCATTTCTACGTCACAATCCGCAAACTAAAAGTGAAGTCGCTTCGTTGTGGGAACTCGAACTAGATACAGCATTTGTCAAACAACCATGGTTGCTACGAAATCACAATACAAATGGGCTCGATATTGCCATACAGGACGAAGCACATCAACTGTACTTAATTTCAGGAACAGGAAGCGTTTTCTGGAAGAAAAAATTGAACGAGGCTATAATCGGAGACGTGCATCAAGTAGATGCTTTGAAGAATGGCAAGTTGCAAATGGCATTCGTCACCGCAAATGCACTACATGTTCTTGATCGCAACGGCAATTATTTACCCGGCTTCCCGGTTAAACTTAAAGCACCGGCAACAGCACCGTTAACCGTTATGGACTACGAAAGAAACCGAGAGTACCGACTCCTCGTTTCCTGTAATGATAAGCGCACTTATAATTATACCGTAAAAGGCACACCAGTAGAAGGCTGGAAGAACCCTTTACATGCTGACATTTTGCAATCGCCGGTGTTACACACCATCTTACAAGGAAAAGATTACGTCATCATGCCTGATCAGTCCGGGAAAATTACCATCACTGATAGACAAGGTAATGTGCGACTAAAACTTAAAGAACAGATACCGGAACGTTCACGATTTGTTTACCTGGAACCCGGCAAAGACCTAGTAAAAACGAAAATTGTAACTATCGACTCCTCCGGAAACCTCTACAAACTTTCCTTAAGTGATAATCTGGAACGCACCAGATTCCCCGACTTCAGCCACGTCAATTGGTTAATGTGCGAAGATTTAGACCAAGACGGAAAAGTAGAATACATTGCGATGGACGAGAAAAAGTTGGTGACTTATGCTAATGACCAACGCGCCCAATTCCGATTCTCCTTTGAGCAACCCGTGAAGCTTACAGGTGGTCTGTATCGCTTCGACAACAATGATGTTCGCATTGGAGCAGTAACGGCAGAATCCGAAGAACTTTACCTAATCAACAAAGGTGGTGTAATGGCTGCGGGGTTTCCGATTAAAGGGAATTCTTCTTTTAGTATTGGAAGAATGCATCCGAATCAACAGCCAATTTTGGTAACCACATTGCCGAAGAACCGACTGGTGGCGTATTCAATCATCGAACAATAGCAGCATTTTCGTACATTCGAAGGGCTAACACCTTAAGCATGAAACATATTTTTTCAATTGCCGCTACAGCTATGCTCAGCGTTTCGGCATTTTCTCAGGATTTCCTGGGTTATGCAAACAGTAATTACGCCGGAGTTAATGGCATTGACCTAAACCCTGCATCCATTGCGGATAGCCGCTATAAAGTGGACATTATGTTGTTTGGTACCAATTTCATGGCGGGTAACAACTGGATGGGCATGAATACCGCAGCATTGAAATATGATGGCAAACTCACCAATCCAAGTTCTTTGAAGTTTCCGGCATTTGATGACACATTGTTTACGGATAAATACCTGATTCGTAAGACAGATGATCAGGCTCGTTCGGTATTCTTTAGTAATCGCATTATGTTGCCTTCGTTCATGGTAACGTTAAATGAAAAAAGCGCATTTGCTCTTACAGGAAGTATTCGTACGTACGTCAATATCGACGGGGTTGAAAATCCAATGGCGAATTTGATCTATTCAGACTTTGGCGACAGCTTGTTGTATCAGCCATTCACTAACGAAAGGCTAAGCATACAGTACATGACGTGGGCCGAAATTGGTGGCACTTATGCCATGACGGTAATTGACAATAAAGAGCATTTCTTAAAAGTTGGCGTGCGTCCGAAGTTGTTGTTGGGATTAGGCTCTGCTTATATGTTCGCGAACGATCTGCAGTACTTAACCGTTAACGACAGTCAGTTGACATTCATCAAAACAGACGTTCAATACTCTCACTCCAACAATTTCGAATTCCCCGAAGGTAGATTTAAGTATAAGATAGACTCTAAACCGGGATTCGGTCTTGACCTCGGTGCTGTATACGAATGGCGTCCGAATTATCAGAAGTTCAAATACGACATGGACGGTGAAACTGATCTGTGGATGCGTTATAAGAATAAATACAAGTTGCGTGTTGGTGCTTCTATCACTGACATTGGCTCTATTAAATTCGAACGTGGTCAATTCAGTAACAACTTCGTTGCTGAAGTTAATCAGTGGAATTTCCGTGATGTTAAATTGGACAGCATTCCAATTCGTGCATTAGATGACACGTTGCGCAATCGTTTTGCATCATTGCCGACAGATCAGTTTTACCGTATGAATCTTCCCACTGCAGTTAGTGTGCAGGTTGATTATCACATCTGGGACAATTTCTATGTAAACTTCACATCATTCCTTGCTGTTCAGTGGAACAACAATCCGAACAAAGTTCACGACCTTACTACGTTTAGTCTAACTCCACGTTACGACTGGAAATGGGCGGGAATCTGGGTTCCGATGTCTTATAATCAATTCCGTAATTTCCAGACAGGAGCCGGGATTCGTTTAGGACCGATTGTAATTGGAACCAACAACTTGGCGCCTTGGTTCAGCAAGAAGAAAACTATTTACGGGGCGGATTTACATGTAGCATTAAAGATTCCTATCATGTATCGTCCAACTCTGGACACGGACAAGGATAAGGTTTCCGATAAGAAGGATAAGTGTAAAGATGTACCGGGTGTTTGGGAATTCTTAGGTTGTCCGGATCGTGATGGCGACCATGTTCAGGATTCGGAAGACATTTGCCCTGATGAACCGGGATTGAAACAATTCAATGGTTGCCCTGATCGTGATGGTGACGGTGTAATGGACAAACAAGATGCGTGTCCTGATGACAAAGGTCTTGCTGAGTTCAACGGCTGCCCTGATAAAGATGGCGATAAGATCATCGACAAAGAAGATGATTGTCCGGAAGAAGCCGGAGTGCCTGAATTCAAAGGTTGTCCTGATCGTGATGGTGATGGTGTGATGGATAAGATTGACTTGTGTCCTAACAAGCCGGGTCCTGTGGATAACGAGGGTTGTCCTGAAATCAAATTGCATTTAGTTGATCTTGCAGGGCAGAGCTTGAAGAGCACCAAGCAAGCTAAAGATGGCAGCTTTACATACGAATCATTACCAAGCGATTCTGTGTGTGTGTTCCGTTTAGATGGGGACAACACAGAAGGCGTTAACGAAGTGAAAGTTGTTGTAAACGGCGCTAACAAGCGCGCGTTGCGCAGTCAGGTTGATCGTTTGTTCCGCTTTGATATTCCGAAGCCTGCAGGTAGCGGCTTACAAAAAGTTGAAATCAACGATGTGGCCGTTGTATTGACGAAGGAAGAACAAGAGATTGTGAAGAAAGCATTCGACAACTTAGAATTTGCTTCAGGAAAAGACATTATCCAGCCGGGATCATTAGCATCCTTGGATGAGTTGGCGGATTTGTTGAAGAAGCATCCTACCTGGAAGCTGCGCATCACCGGTCACACCGATAACGTTGGTAAGCCTGCTGCGAACATGAAGTTATCTGAAAAGCGTGCGAAAGCCGTACAGAAGTACTTAGTAAGTAGAGGTGTTGCCGCTGACAGATTCTATGTAGAATGGTACGGACCGAATCGTCCTGTAGCACCAAACACTACACCGGAAGGTCGTCAGAAGAACCGTCGTGTAGAAATGTTGATCGTTGAATAAGATCGCGAAACAATAATGAAATAGGGGTGCACATCGTGTTACCCCTATTTTTTTGAAATGATGTCACTAATTTTAACCCATGGAGTCTGTAATCATTTGTTTTGCAGCTTTAGCCGGTTCTGCCTTAACATTATTCTCGGGATTCGGCCTGGGTACGCTGATGGTGCCGGTGTTCGGAATATTTTTTCCTTTGCCTCTTGCTATTCAATTAACTGCTATCGTTCACTTTTTGAATAATTTATTCAAATTGATTTTAGTCGGAAAAAACATCGATTTCAAAATCGCACTTCGGTTCGGATTGCCCGGCATTGTTGCTGCTTTCGGAGGAGCGTGGCTGCTCACACAAATGACAGAATTGCCCGCATTGTATTCATGGAATTCGGATCAATTTGAAATTACACCGGTTAAATTAGTGATCGCAGTACTCATCATTTTCTTCTCATTGTTTGATTTATTACCTCGCTTCAATCGCATTGAATTCGATAAAAAATATTTGTTTGCAGGCGGGTTGCTAAGTGGCTTCTTCGGTGGACTCTCGGGTAATCAAGGGGCGCTGCGCAGTGCGTTTCTGATTCGTTCCGGTCTTTCAAAAGAAGCGTTTATTGCTACAGGAGTTTTTATTGCATGCCTGGTTGATACCTCACGATTGTTCATGTACTCCGACAAATTCATTATTAATGATGATGGCTCACAACAAATTCCATTACTCGTTGCAGCTACATTGTCAGCCTTTGCCGGAGCTTACATCGGCAATAAGCTGGTAAAAAAAATGACCATAACATTCTTACAACAACTGGTAGGAATTATGCTCATCGTTTTTGGTTTATTTTTGGGAATAGGAATTATCTAAATACTAACCGTGGTTACTATTGTACAACTAGGAAGCACCAAAACACCGGCGATACTGGAAATGGTTATCGCTCTTGGTGCAGAAGCGAAGGTTGTTGAGCGCGGAAATTTCACAAACGAAATTGCACAACAATCACAGGCCATCATTTTAAGCGGCTCTCCGATTTTCTTTACGGAAGTGGACTTTCAACCCTATCGTGAGCAATTCCGAATTTTGAACGATCTAACCATTCCTGTACTTGGTATTTGTTTCGGACATCAACTGCTGGGATTATTAAACGGCGCGCACATTTTCCGCGGCGAAGCAATCCGAACTGCTACAACGATTCGCAAAACAAAAGAAGATGTACTTTTGAAAAACTTAGACGATTCGTTTACCATGCAGGAAGATCACACCGAAGGCATCACACTTCCTCCGGGATTTATACACCTCGCTTCGTCCGACTCCTACATCATTGAAACCATGCGACATCCGACAAAATCGGTTTGGGGAGTGCAATTTCACCCTGAAGTTTCCGAAGAGAATGGGAAAATATTGCTGGGTAATTTTTTGCAACAACTACGCTAACGCTTCTATCTGCGCTTCGCGTTCAGTTTAATCTCTTGGCCCGCTTTGGGTTCGGTGCCGGGTTGCATGTTGTTATAACGGTATAAATACTTCACCTTTATACCATACAATTGGCTTATTGTGTGCATGGTTTCTCCGGACTTAACCATATGTGTACCGGTGCCGGAATTCTTTCGCTTCGGCTGAATGTACAAGGTTTGTCCCGGCTTGAGTACCGCGTCTTTGCCCATTTCGTTATAACGGTACAATTGCCACACTTCCATATCCAATTCCTGAGCAATCTTAAAAAATGAATCGCCGGGCTTCACCACCACATACTTCACATTATTCATCGTCATCACTTGCCTGCGCTGCACTGTCGGATTCACCGCCACCTGCCCTTGTTGCGGCTTTGGTTTAACAACAGCAGGTGTAATACCCTCCGATTTATCGTATTCAAAAAGTTTATATCGTTCAATGATATCGATAAGTCGATCTGCGTACTTCGGATCCGTTGCATATCCCGCTGCTTTCAAGCCTGATGCCCAACCTTTGTAATCCGTTATTTGCAATTCAAACAATCCTGCATATCGGGGTCGCGTTCTTAAAAAACTGGAATGATCAATGAACGATTCGTAGGCAGAATTGTACTTTCTGAAACATTCGTTCTTCTCGTCATCATCCTGATGATACGTTGCTCCCGACCATTCCTTGTGACACTTTATACCGAAATGATTGTTCGCATAAACCGCCAGCGCACTATTTCCGTTATCCGATTCCAACATTCCTTGCGCCAGTGTTATACTTGCAGGAACACCATACTGATGCATTTCCCGAATGGCATCTTCTTTATACTTGGCAATGTAATCTTGAGGTGTATTCTTTCGTTCAGCAGGTTGTGCTACAGAATATTCTGTTCTCAATAAGAACAAAAGACTCACTAACAATATGCGGACTATATTGAACATCACTCAAAAATACCGATGATAACATTTGAATTCCTATAGGCGAACATAAGGAGATTAACAGGTATTTGTTAATTCATTGCGCATCATCAAGAACTAAAACCGCGATTACCCTGAAGTCCGCCGGTATGAACGGCTACAATCCTTGTCCCCGGAGTGAAGTAGCCACGTGCAGCCAACTCCGATAAGCCAAACATCATTTTCGCGGTGTACACATAGTCCAGTTGTACGCCATGTGCAAAATAAAACTGCTCAGTAAAAATCAACAGTTCATCAGTGCGCTTGGCATATCCGCCAAAATGAAATTCGTGATTCAACGTCCATCTTCCCGGAGAGAAGCGTGAACCCTGCATTCCCGAGAACTGAAATGCGGATATCTTTTCATCAATTTGTTTTTCTAGATCATCCGCACCCTTTAACACGGAAAATCCAATGACTTCCTGATGGCTGTGCAAACCAAAACTCATTCCAGCTAATGTACTTCCCGTTCCTACTGCGGTGGTCAATACATCAAACGGCACTGCTATTTTACTCACGATTTCTATTGCACCACGAAGTCCGTTCAGGTTATTTCCTCCTTCAGGCAACATAAAATAACCGTCAAACTTTCTTTGAATCTCGTTTAGAAAGTCATCATCGTATCTGCGTGAATACTCTTCTCTTGATACAAAATGAATATGCATGCCATTTGCAGCAGCATCTATTAAAGTTGGATTCTGTGATGCGCTTTCTTCTCCTCGAATAATGCCAACCGTTGGAATTCCGAAAAGTCGTCCGGCAGCGGCTGTAGCAGCAATATGATTAGAAAATGCACCACCGAATGTCACAATACCATTTGCTTTATTCCGTTTAGCTTCTGCGATATTGTACTTTATCTTAAACCACTTGTTCCCACCAATTTCCGGATGCATTTCATCCAAACGCAACATGCTAACCGTTAACCCAAAACGGTCAAACAATTCACTATCAATTCTGTGCGTTCTTGCGGGATGAAGCATACAGCGAAGTTACACCGAATAAACTTTTACGAAACAAACTTGCTGCTCGTAGCATCCGATTAGCCTGAACCAAGTAATTTTACAACTGTGAGCGAAAGACTGCGCAACTTGGATCCCGATGATTACTACATGTCGCCTGAAGGTTACGTTATCTTCACGGCGAAGTATTTATTGAAGCGCGGTTATTGTTGTAAAAATGGATGCAAACATTGTCCTTACGGTTACAATAAAAAAACCGGGCGATTTGATAAACCGAAACAACAAGGATAAATATGGGATTTTTCGCGAACCTGTTTGGTAAAAAAGAACCCGAGCTATTAAGAGCCAAAGTGATGAGTACCCGTGCCATATTGAATGCGCATATTGCATCCGAAGTGAATACCGGCAAAGTAATGTCAATTCTTTTCTTTGCCTCTTCGCAAGAAAATATCGTTCGCCTAACATCGGAAAATCAAGGGGAGAACATAATACATGCGGACCAACTATCTAATGCTAACACCCAATCACGCATCAGGACTTTTGCTTCGAATGCAGGAAATACAGTTGTTCTCGGTGAGCGTTTTCCCTTATCACAACAGGAACAACAGCTCGCCACGCAACTACAGCAATTGGGTGTTTCAATGCCTGTATTAGCGTACGCAGCATTAGATGATGCTTTTTTTCTACAGTTTGGAGGAGAGCGCATTTCCAACCTGATGAAATCTATGGGGATGGGCGACCAAGAATTTACTGAGCACCCTATGATACAAAGCGCGATTAAGAATGCCCAAAACAAAATTGCTCAAAAAGTTTCCATCTCTTCAAGAACAAAAAGTCCGGGAGAATGGTCTCGTATGCACGTGAAAGAATAAAGAATTTAACAGATATACAGATGAACGCTGAAGAATTTAAGAAGGTCGTATTAACCGGTATTCCTGATGAACTGCCGACAAAGAAAGCATACGACACAAGCATCAATCATGCGCCAAAACGCAAAGAGATTTTAACTCCTGCGGAGAAGAAGCTGGCGCTGCGTAATGCATTGCGTTATTTTCCTGCAAAACATCATGCTACACTTATCAAGGAATTTGCAGAAGAATTGAACACCTGCGGAAGGATCTATATGTATCGCTTTCGTCCCGATTATAAAATTTACGCGCGACCGATTCACGAGTATCCCTACAAGAGTATTCAGGCTGCTGCTATAATGCACATGCTTTCCAATAATCTGGATTATGCAGTAGCGCAGCATCCGCACGAACTTATCACGTATGGCGGAAACGGCGCTGTTTTCCAAAATTGGGCGCAGTACTTGCTTACCATGCAGTATCTGGCAACAATGACGGATGAACAAACCTTGGTGATGTATTCCGGACATCCCATGGGATTATTTCCATCGCATAAGGATGCACCGCGTGTTGTGGTTACTAACGGCATGATGATTCCGAATTATTCCAAACCGGATGACTGGGAAAAATTTAATGCATTAGGCGTAACCCAATACGGACAAATGACTGCCGGATCTTACATGTATATTGGTCCGCAAGGAATTGTTCATGGCACCACGATTACTGTGATGAATGCCGCTCGAAAAATTTCGAAAAACGAAGAGGAGCGCAAAGGAAAACTTTTTGTGACGTGTGGTCTCGGTGGCATGAGTGGTGCACAACCCAAAGCAGGCAAAATTGCAGGTTTGGTTGCAGTTGTTGCGGAGATCAATCCCAAGGCAACGCATACGCGACACAGTCAAGGATGGGTTGATGAAGTGTACGATAATCTCGATCAACTAATCACACGAATTAAAACAGCAACAACAAATCGTGAAGCAGTTTCTATTGCGTATCAAGGTAATGTCGTTGATCTGTGGGAACGTTTGGTGCGTGATGATATACAAGTAGATATCGGTTCCGACCAAACGTCATTGCATAATCCATGGGCCGGAGGTTATTATCCGGTGGGCATTTCGTTTGAAGAAGCCAATAAAATGATGGCAGAACAACCTGCTGTATTTAAGCAACATGTTCAGGAAACTTTACGAAGACATGCAGCAGCTGTCAATACCCTTGCTGGCAAAGGCATGTACTTTTTCGATTACGGGAATGCATTCTTGTTAGAAGCTTCGCGCGCCGGAGCCGATATTGTAAAAGCTGATGGTACCTTTCGCTATAATTCTTACGTGCAAGACATTCTTGGTCCTATGTGTTTCGACTATGGATTTGGACCATTCCGTTGGGTGTGTTCTTCTGCCGACCCGAAAGATCTGGCAACAACAGATCAACTTGCGTTGGATGTATTGGAAGACATGCATCGTGCTGCCCCCGATGAAATTAAACAGCAGTTGAGCGATAACATTACCTGGATTAAAGATGCCATGATCAATAATTTGGTTGTGGGTTCACAGGCGCGCATTTTATACGCCGATAGTGAAGCACGTATTCGTATTGCTGCGGCCATGAACAAAGCGATAGCTGAAGGGAAAATATCTGCACCGGTTGTTTTAGGTCGCGATCATCACGACGTTTCGGGAACTGATTCTCCTTATCGCGAAACTTCAAACATTTACGACGGTTCTGCATTTACTGCAGATATGGCCGTTCAAAATTTCGTAGGTGATGCTTTCCGCGGAGCAACATGGGTTTCCTTGCACAACGGTGGCGGTGTTGGTTGGGGCGAAGTGATTAATGGGGGCTTCGGAATGGTGCTCGACGGCAGTGCGGATAGTGATAGACGATTACGTTCGATGTTGTTTTGGGATGTCAATAACGGCATTGCACGCAGAGGTTGGGCACGTAACGAAGAAGCACTATTTGCCATCAAACGAGAAATGGCGCGTACTCCGGAGTTAAAAGTGACTTTGCCGAATCTTGTGGATGATAAACTGCTTGATCAGGTGTAATGCATTTTGATCAACAGATGTCGGAGCTCTTGCCCGTCTTGTATTAAAACTGATAACTATCAGGTATTTCAGCGCAACGTGCGTGACTGTAGTCACGCACGTTGTTTGTTTGTACATCTAATTTCGCTCCATCAAATAATCATTATGCCGAAGTGGTTAAAATTTGTTCTGGTTTGCGCGCTTTGCCTAACAATTATTTCAGGACTTGTCATTTTAATCAATTAACCTAGACCCATTTTATCATGAAACCAAATGTTGGAAATTTTGATCGCATTGCACGTATATTAGTATCACTAATGCTTTTAGCGCTGTATTTCACCAACGTACTAACCGGCACTTTAGGAATCATCGCCATTGTTGTTGCCGCCGTATTTACTTTAACAGCTGCAATCGGATTTTGTCCGCTATATGCCATATTCGGATTGAACACCTGTCCTGCCAAAAAATAATATTAATGTGACTTAAAGCACGATAAAGGTAGGATCAACGTCCTACCTTTATCCTATAAAATAACGGGTATGGGATTCTTCTATAGCGTATTCAACAATAAATGCTCCAAGTGCAATTACGGTGATCTTTACATCGAAAAGAATCCGTATAAACTGAGCAAACTGGGAGATATGCATAAAAACTGCTCAGTATGTGGTCAATCGTTTGAACCGGAAACCGGCTTTTACTATGGCTCCATGTATGTTAGTTATGCTGTTTCTGTATTGGTCATGTTTATACCAGCAGGTATTGCCTATTTTGTTTTCGATGCCGGCTTTTGGGCCATGTTCTCCCTTGTACTAGGAATTTATATTTCCATGTTTCCATTCATCTTTCGCTGGGCCAGAAATATCTGGTTAAATATATTCGTAACGTACAGCCCGTCTACACATGCGAAATACAAAGCGGAACATGAATTGCACGAATCACAGGTCAACTCCTGATTTGTAAGCGTGTAATATTTAGTTGTCTTTGGCTTTATTTCTGTAATTAGTGGGGAAATTTTGCCATATTTGTTTCTATGTGTTTTAATAAGTTTTCTCTTTGGGGCTTCGGTGCATTGTTGGCACTTCTCGCTGTTACCTGGTGGTCGTGCGAAGGAGAAACACCCGAGCCGGATGATATTCGCGACACATACGTGGATCAATGGAGCTTTTCGGAAGTCAGCTCACAAATTGGCCCTAACACCTACGTAGTTCAGATTTCCAAATCTACTACAAACACAGATCAGGTATTTCTGGAAAACCTCTACAATATTGGCTTTGCATACAAAGCAACTGCAACGGTAAGCGGCAATAACATTACCATTCCATCACAAATTTATAATGGCAATACGCTGACCGGTATAGGAATGCTAAGTGCTGCATCCAACACTATTAATCTAACTTATTACATGGACAACGGAACGACGATCGATACCTGTTCCGGTGTATTAACCCGTCAGTAACCTCAAAATAATCAATTACGACACTAGATAAATTATGATCAAACAAATCCTTACCACGCTTCTGCTCGTGATGACCTTTAGTATTGCCAACGCGCAATACTCTGCTAAAGAGCAAAAGGCAATTCAAAAGTCGAAAGACCTGTATCAAAAAAAGAAGTACGATAAGGCAGTAGCATCTATCAAGAAAGTAATAGATGCGCATCCTTACGACAACGATTTATGGCAGCTACGTACACTTTACGAATACGATCGCTATCAGGATCAACTGATGAAAGATTTGATGGATCTTTTAACTAAGTTGTCTAAAGGGCAGTCTATTCCTGCAAACAAAAAATACAAGTACGAAGAATACAAGTCTGATCTGCAGATTACGTGTATTACTGCTTCGTTACTATGCGACAAGCAAGCATTGGGATCAGAATTATTGTATGACTTTTTTGTGAAGCCGGATGTAGATACTGCAGTTGCTGACGACGCGAAAGATTTCTACAAAAAAGGTTCTGAAAGCATGGATAATAAAGAATATTCTGCTGCTATCAAGAATTTCAAGAAAGCATTAGATCTTCAATCCGATTATTACAAAGCGGCTTACAATATTGCTAATTGCTATCGTGAGCAGGAAGACTGGGAAAATGCTGTGATCTATTATAAGCGTGCCATCAAAATTGAACCACGCATGTTGTATCCGCACAAAAAATTGGTGGACGTAAAAATGAAACAAAAAGATTGGTCAGGTGCGTATGATGCATGTATCAATGGCATCATTTGTTATCCGGATGTGGAGTTATTTAACAGCATGAGCGAAATCTGCGAGAAGCGTGGAAAAACATTTAATCGTCACTGGATGTCGCGCACGTCAATTCCAAACATGATCAACTCAAATCAAGATCCGATTTCTTCCGAGCCTTGGAGTCATTACCGTTCAGCGAAAGACAAGATTTCAAATTACATCAACGATATCGGATATATTAAGCGTTCGAATAGCTTAACAGAACAAAAATACCTAGAAACATATAGCTGGGAACACATGCTGAGCAAATCCGACAGTCAGGATGGAGAATTTACGTTTGCCCGCAAAGCTAACAAGAATGGATATTTAGATTGTTACGCTTTTGTAAGCATGTATCACATCATGTTTAACCGCCAGTATTCACACTTCACTGACAGAAATGCGGATCGTATTCGCACCTTCTTCGATGAAATGTTAGTAGAGTAATCGAAACGTAAGCATAAAAAATAACCGCGATTAGCATTATGCTAATCGCGGTTATTTTTTTGAATTCCCTGCACTACGATCTAATTACCGCGCCTAACTTCTCGGTCATCACTTTCGTGATCTTCTCCATCACTTTGTCAATTTGCTGATCGGTTAATGTAGCCTCAGCATTTTCCAAAATAAAACTCACTGCATACGATTTCTTGTCGGCACCCAATTGCTGACCTTCAAATACGTCAAACAGCTGAACCGACTTCAAGAATGCACGTTCAGTTTGCCATGCCAGTTGTTCCACCTGCGCATAGGTAACTTGCTTATCCAAAATCAGGGCAAGATCACGACGCACAGCAGGAAACTTAGATACTTCACGGTAGCGAATCTCTTTTGTTCCCGACAACACCTGCTCTACTTTGTCCCAGTTGATCTCCGCAAACCAAACAACGCCATCGCCTCCAAGCTGAGTTAATGTCTCGCCTGCTGCCGCACCGGCTACACCCAATTTGTGCTTGCCTGATTTTACCTGTACCAAGAACGGATAAGCCTCCGATTCCAGCGTCTCAAAACTCAACGGACCTAATCCCAGTGTCTCCAGAATTGCACACAACGGCTTCTTCACATCCATCCATCCTGCTGCTTCCTGCGTAGCATTCCAACTCTCCGGCAATTGACGTCCGTATGCCAGTATTAACAATTTATATTCTTCCACATAAGGCCACGCCGTATTCTTTTCATTCAATAAATAAGTGCTTCCGAATTCAAACAAACGCAGATCACTTTGCTTACGATTAACATTGTAAACGACAGTTTCAATTCCGCCGAACAGCAGATGCGTGCGCATTACACCTAAATCAGAACTCAACGGGTTCGTCAACTTCACCGGCGAAATTCCTCCCGCAACAGGCATTGCCGAATAACGCTCTTTAGTCAATGAATTATTCACAATCTCTGAAAAGCCAAGCGCCACGAGGCGTTCAGCAGTGCGCTCGCGAACCATTTCTTTATTAGGACGCTGCACGTAATTCAAAGACGCGTGTACTTTGTCAGGAAAACCAATATTGTTATATCCATATATACGCAACACTTCTTCATACAAGTCAATCTCACGCGTAACATCTACTTTGAATCTTGGAACATTTAACAGCAAAGCATCTTTTCCTTCCGAAATAATCTCGCATCCCAAATCACTCAACATCGATTTTATGATTTTATGATCAATGGCCTTGCCGATAATACGATCACAATTATCATACTTAAATGCAACTTCCAAAGGCAATACTTGTTCCGGATAAACATCAATAACCGCATTCACAGGAACACCACCGGCAATTTGCTGCAACAATTGTGCAGCACGTTGCAAAGCACGAATTACAATATCCGGATCACAACCTCGCTCAAAACGGAACGAAGCATCTGTCTTCAGTTGATGCAACTTCGATGTTTTACGAACATGTACTGCATCGAAGTATGCGCTCTCTAGAAATATTTTTGTCGTCTGTTCAGTTACGCCCGATTGCAAACCGCCAAATACACCGGCAATGCACATGGGCACATCACCATCACAAATCATCAAATCATCTGCACCCAATTTGCGTTCCACACCATCCAACGTTATAAACTTAGTATCTGCAGGAAGCTTCTTCACTTCTACGCGTCCCGACTTGATTGCCGCTGCATCGAAGGCATGCATCGGTTGACCCAATTCGTGTAACACATAATTGGTGACATCAACGACATTATTAATTGGTCGTACACCAATACTTCGCAAACGATTCTGCAACCATTCCGGAGAAGGCGCTACTTTCAATCCGTCAATAATCAGGGCTGCATAACGTTTACATGCTTCAGGCGCACCAACAACAACTTGTATTTCAGATTCCGGCAATTGTTCGTCTATTATCTGCGTTCCACACCGCAACCAAATCGCGCGCCACACCATGATGCGAAGCCGCATCGCTTCTATTTGGAGTTAAACCGATTTCAAAAACATAATCGGAAGTCAACTGCAAATGTTCAGCAGCCGGCATTCCAACTTGTGCATCCTGTCTCAGAATTAAAATTCCGTCATGAGAAGTTCCCAACCCGATTTCATCTTCAGCGCAGATCATCCCTTCTGAAAGTTCTCCGCGAATTTTTGATTTTTTAATTTCAAAAGATTCACCGCTTGCCGGATATAACGTAGCACCCACTGTAGCAACCAGCACTTTTTGTCCCGCAGCTACATTCGGCGCACCACACACAAGTGAAAGTAATTCAGGGCCACCTACACTCACCTTTGTCAACGAAAGTTTATCGGCATTCGGATGTTTATCGCACTCCATCACTTCGCCCACAATAACACCACGCAAACCTCCTTTAATTACATCCACCGCTTCCATGGATTCCACTTCCAAACCGCAATCCGTTAACAGGGTTGAAATTTGTTCTGGATCCAACTTAATATTCAAATGTTCGCTTAACCAGCTATATGCAATTTTCATAATCAGAAATTAGGTGGTAAAGGTAGAAAATAGCCCCTAATAAAGGAGGTATTTCTGCTTACCAACGGCGATAGATGAAGAGTAATAAGTACATTTGAAACGTGTTCTCCACGTACTCATTCCGAACCGTGAATCGCTTAACCGGCTGGCTGGTCGGTATTACGGCAATGATCGTTTATTCGTTTTCGATCGAGCCGACAGCAAGCTTTTGGGATTGTAGTGAATACATTGCCTGTGCCAACAAACTGGAAATCGGCCATCCTCCCGGAGCGCCCTTCTTTTTGTTGTTGGGTCGTTTCTTCAGCATGTTTACCGGTGGAGATGGTGTAGCTGTAGCAATCAATTTAATGTCTGCGCTGGCGAGTGCATTCACGGTGCAATTGCTTTTTCTCAGTATCACGCATCTTGCCCGAAAAATTCTATTAACCGATCCGGAACATGCCTCGCAAGTGCGCATGGTTTTAATACTTGTTGCAGGAGCTGTTGGTGCGTTAACGTTTGCCTTCACCGATTCATTCTGGTTTTCTGCCGTGGAAGGTGAAGTGTATGCACTCAGCAGCTTTTTTACTGCAGTTGTTTTTTACGCCATGTTACGTTGGGAAGAGAGCAGCGAAGACACACGCGGAGATCGATGGATTGTGTTTATCGCATACATGATCGGACTTTCCATCGGAGTGCACTTACTTAATTTGTTAACGATTCCGGCTTTAGTTTTTATCTGGTTTCAAAAAAAATATCCGCGTTACACCGTTAAACAACTCGTTATTGCAAGTATTGCTGCGGTAGTCTTGTTAGGCGGCATACAAGATTTTCTCATTCCAGGAATTGTAAGCGGTGCGGGAGCTGCAGAGTTGTTCTTTGTCAATAAAGTAGGCATGCCTTTTCAAAGCGGCACCATCATTTACTTTGCGCTAATCATTACGGGAATTGTTTTCGGATTGTGGTGGTCGCATCGCAAACAACTGCATTACCTCAACATCGGCGTGTTGTCCTTTGCGATGCTGTTGATCGGTTATTCTACGTTTTTGGTTGTCATTATTCGTTCCAACGCCGGAACTCCGATTAACGAAAACCGACCGAATGATGCCGTGAGTTTATTGTCGTATCTCAATCGTGAACAATACGGGGATTGGCCTATTTTTCACGGGCAACAATATTCAACACCGCTCGATCCGGAACAACCGTATGTTGATGGTCAACCCAAATTTGTACGGGACAATGCTACCGGCAAATACATTATCAGCGATGCACGCAAAGAATCGGAATACAATTATGATAAACGTGCAACGGTTTTTCTTCCGCGCATGTGGAGCTCGTCGCATGCTGAAGCTTATCAAGGCTGGGTAGATGTGAAAGGTGATACATTAATTCTACCCGATAGCAAAGGAAGAGTCACAACCGCAGTAATACCAAAGTTTCGCGAGAACCTACGATATTTTGTAACGTACCAGTGCGGATGGATGTATGCGCGTTACTTCCTCTGGAATTTTGTAGGAAGACAAAATGATCGCACCGGATACGGGAACGACATGGAAGGAAACTTTCAGTCAGGCATAGGTTTGTTTGATCGCTCTCGCATTGGTGAACCGGAGTTGATGCCTGAATTTTGGAAGAACAACAAAGCATCAAATTCGTATTTCGCACTTCCATTAATTCTTGGAATAATCGGCGCATTCTGGCATTATTACCGCTCGCGTAAAGACGCTTTAGTAATAGCGTTGTTGTTCATTTTCACAGGACTTGCTATTGTGTTTTATCTGAATCAAACACCGTGGCAACCGCGCGAACGCGATTACGCTTACGTAGGTTCATTTTTTGCGTTTTCAATTTGGATAGGGCTTGGTGTGATTGGTGTTTATCAATTTTTTCAGCGCTTTCTGACGAGCAATAAATCACTGGCGGCCGCATTGATGACAACAGCAGTAGTTCCGGTTATTGTACTCTCCGAAAATTATGATGATCACAACAGAAAAGACCGAACTGTTGCGCGTGATCTTGCCATCAACTTGTTACAAAGCTGTGCTCCGAATGCCATCCTCTTTACCTATGCTGATAACGACACATTCCCGTTGTGGTATGCACAAGAAGTTTTAGGAATTCGTACCGACGTGCGCGTGGTTTGTCTTTCGCTTCTTGGCGGCGATTGGTACATTGACCAACTGAAAGAAAAATATTACGATTCCGATGCTATTCCGTTTTCCATGCAGCATTGGGACTACCGCGAAGGAACGCGCAGCTATGTCAATGTATTCAATGAACGTAACGATACCATGTCGGTTGCATTTGCTGTGCAGCGTGCGATCAGTAAAAAATTCGAAGAGCAATTCATTTCAACGACAGACGATACGCTGAATTATATTCCGGGAAGATATTTGTCTTTGCCTGTTCATCGTGGTAATGCGATGCAGCATAATGCTGTTGAACCGTACAACCAGCAGCGTGTGGAAGATACGATCTACTGGAGTTTAAAAGGGAATTACATCTTAAAGGATCAATTAGTAATTCTGGATATTCTTGCCAACAACACTTGGAAGCGTCCGATCTATTTCGCGTTGAACATGCCGGGGAATTCGTACGCCGGATTAGACGACTACCTGCAATTAGAAGGATTAGCGTACCGATTGATTCCCGTAAAAAACTTCCGTGCGAACGGCACATTGCGCAACAACCCGATGGTGCATTTACAACGATCAGTACAGTTGTTTTCAAGTACTTTTAAATGGGGCGGCATACATAATGAACATGTTTATGCAGACGAAACAACTGCACGGATGTTCACGGATCCAATGTTAACCGGCATTCAACATACGGCGTTGGCATTGGCTGAGGCAGGGCAATATGAGCAGGCCATGGCTGTATTGAAAAAAACCGAACGCGCCATTCCATTAACCCAAATACCTCCGGATGAGCATTGGATTGCATTTGTTGAAATTGCGTATCGATGCGGAGATCATGTCTTCGCCAACAACTTGTCGCGAAAAATTGTGAAGCACGCTTATGAATCTATTCAATGGTATACTACGCTACCACGTTTACCTGCTGATCTTTCCGCGCAAATGCGCCACATTACGACGCTGGAAATGTTAGCGCATCTGTACAGTCAGGAATCGCTTTCGCTGGAATATCAGGCGATCATGCAACGTCTTGATTTGATACCGCAACGTCCGCAACAAGATTCTGCGGATAGCATCACCGATTAATTAACTGATTTTACTCCAGTTGGTGGAAGAAGTTTTTTCACGATTCATTTCCTGCACCAACGCTTGATTTTCGTCACTCTCAAGTTTCGGATCGCGTTCTAACAAGTCGCCCGCAGCTGCCCGCGCATGCTGCAGAATGACTACATCCTTCGCAATGTCGGCTAGTCGTAGTCCTAACACACCACTTTGTTGCGTACCTTCTATATCTCCCGGACCACGCAATTCCAAATCAACTTCCGCTATTTCAAATCCATCATTGGTGCGAACCATTGTATCCATGCGCTTTTTCGAATCGCGACTCAACTTCACTGCTGTCATTAAAATACAAAACGATTGTTCCGCACCACGACCCACCCGTCCACGCAACTGGTGCAACTGCGATAATCCGAATCGCTCTGCACTTTCAATGATCATAACCGATGCATTCGGAACATTCACGCCCACTTCGATCACCGTTGTGGCAACCATGATGTTGGTTTCACCTTTCACGAAACGTTGCATTTCAAATTCCTTTTCAGAAGGCTTCATCTTTCCATGCACTATACTCACCTTGTACTGTGGCAGAGGGAAAGTACGAGAAATACTTTCGTATCCATCCATCAAATCCTTGTAATCCATCTTTTCGGATTCCTGAATGAGCGGATACACCACATATACTTGTCGTCCCTTCGCAATTTCCTCTTCCATAAAACCAAAGACACGCATGCGATCTGCGTCGGTGAAATGAACGGTTTTGATCGGCTTACGACCCGGTGGCAATTCATCAATTACAGATGTATCTAGGTCTCCGTACAAGGTCATCGCCAATGTTCGTGGAATAGGCGTTGCTGTCATCACCAGAACATGTGGTGGCTGAACATTTTTACGCCACAACTTATAACGTTGCTCCACACCAAATCGGTGTTGCTCATCAATCACCACCATGCCCAAATTTCGAAACTGCACTTCATCTTCAATCAATGCATGTGTACCGATCACAATATGAACTGTTCCATCACGCAATCCTTCATGCAACACCTTGCGCGCTGCAGTTTTGGTAGTTCCCGTAAGCAATTGGACATTTACGGGCATATCCTTCAGCAATTCCTGCAACATATAAAAATGTTGTGTTGCCAAAATTTCCGTCGGCGCCATCAGACAGGCCTGAAAACCGTTATCGATAGCGATAAGCATACTCATCAACGCCACTACTGTTTTTCCACTACCCACATCACCTTGCAACAAACGATTCATTTGTTTGCTACTGCCGCAATCCTGGCGAATTTCACGAATCACACGCTTTTGTGCATTGGTTAATGGGAAGGGCAAAAAGGTGTTGTAAAATGTATTGAACAACTCGCCCACCTGTCCGAATACAAAGCCTCGCGACACTTCATTTCGCTGGCGTTGTATTCGCAGTAAACGAATTTGAATAAATAGAAACTCTTCGAACTTCAATCGCGCTTCTGCTCTTTTCTGCAATGTAATGTCGGACGGGAAATGAATTTCCCGCAACGTAGTTTCGCGATCCAGCATATTCAATCGCGCACGTAACGTCTCCGGTAA